>NZ_JANS01000013.1:0-75779 GCF_000524255.1 Streptococcus sp. AS20
TAGTAAGGCTGACCTATATTTGGCACCTTCTTAGGACGTGCACGACAGAGCCAACTATTCTCCTTCATAATTCGATAGACTTTCTTGCGATTAACGATTAGTCCATGGATTTAAGTAGTCGTGTAATAGTACGATAGCCGTAGATAAAATGATGTTCCATACAGAGTTGCTCGATTTTCTCTACAACCTCGTCTCTCTTCTCAAGTTTTTCGCCTCTTGCTTTCCAACGGTAGAAAGTTGAGCGTTTGACGCCGAAACAGGACTGAACCGCTGACCCTCTGCGATTGCCTGACCAAGCTCCGATACTTTTTTAAGAGTTGCACCTGTAATCGTAGTTGTTCTACTTCAGATAGCTCCTCCAGACCTTTACCGTAGGAATCTTGCTTACCAACAGGTGGATGGAAACGGTGGAGCTCTTCGTTCTTATGCCATCTCATCCATGTATAAATCTGACCATCATTCAATCCCAACGTCTTCTTAATGACCTTGTTAGAGTTACCTGCTTTCTTCATTTCGATACAGGCTAACTTAGTTTCCACTGAATAGGCTTTTTTGAGCATAATAAAACACTCCTGTTTCTAGTTTCCTAGATTTCAACAGAAGTGGTTTTCTTATGTCTCATTTTATGGAGCTAGTACCATATATCTAAGCTTGTTTTTATATGTTTTTTATCAATCATGGTATTCGCCGCGATCCCATTTGGCATTTTCTTCGTCAAAGATATGATTATTTTTTGCAATTTCAGGGTTTACTTCAATGACCTTGTCAATTTTTTCAATTAATTTTTGATTAGTTTTTGTTGGTTCGTATTTGGTTTCTAGAAAGACATCAACAATATTGTTAATGAGATTTTGTCCCAGAATGCGTCCTCCGAAAGCAATGATATTGGCATTAAGCTCTTTTTTGGCATATCGTGCTGTTAAGACATCTCCAACGAGGGCAACACGTGTACCAGGAACTTTGTCGGCAGAAGCAGAAATTCCGACACCGGTTCCACAAAGAGCAATTCCAAGATCGGCATTTCCGGAAACGACATTTTCTGCGATTAGGCGACCAAAGATGGGATAATGAGTACGGTGAAAGTCATAGGTACCGACATCAATGACTTCATGTCCAAGCTCTTTTAGGTGTTCAGAGATTTTCATTTTTGTATCTGTGACAATGTGATCACAACCAAGTGCAATTTTCATAGCATTTCCCTCCTAGCACAATTTATTTAACATATCAATCCGTACTTGGTGACGACCCGCATCATAATCTGCAGTTAAATACGCATCCACGCAGGCATTGGCTAATTCTTCACCAAGAATTGCAGATCCGAGAGTGATGATACGAGTAGAATTGTGACGAATTGTCATCATGGCCGAATGTTCATCTGAAACAGCAGCACAGATAATACCTCTATGCTTATTTGCGACCATGTAAGAGCCGACAGCAAAACGGTCAAACAAAATACCACGAGTAGTATCATCTTTTCGTAATTCTTCTACAAGGGCAACTGTTGAATCTATAAAATCAACAGCCCCTTCTTGCTCATTAAGGTCTTTTATCTCATAACCGAGCTGAAGCAAATGAGTTTTCACTTTATTTTTTAACTCAAAACCATCAAGGTCTGTCCCTAGTATAACTTTCATGTTTATACCTCCTTTTTTATTTTGCAACAATATTATAACGTTTAAAACAAACAATGTCAAATATAAAACAACAAAACAAAACACAATAAACTATTGACAACGCTTTCAAATAATTATATAATGATTTTATAAACAAAATAGCACAAACAAACAGAAGGAGAAGATAAGATGGGACTTAATCATTTTTTTGATAAAGATTTAGTCTTTTGTCTGCAAGCTGACAATAAAGAGCATCTTTTTAGCCAAGTTGCGGATCTTCTTGAAAAAAGGAAGATTGTGACCTCTTCTTATAAAAAGGCTTTGATTGAGCGAGAAAAGTCATTTCCGACAGGACTTGACATGGAATTTTTGGGAAAAGGTTTACCTAATGTAGCTATTCCACATACGGATATAGCACACAATTTGGCAGAAAAAGTAGTAGTGGTACGGTTAGAACAATCAGTCATTTTTCATAATATGATTGCTCCTACAAAAGAAGTGGAGGTTTCGCTCTTATTCTTTATTATCAATAATTCTAATGCGAGCCAGACCAATATTTTAGCGCAGCTAATGGATTTCTTTACAGCAGATGGAAAATTGTATGCGCTATCACAATTAAACAATTCTGAAAAAATATTTCATTATTTATCAGAAACAATCAAGGATTAAACTATTAAAAATAAAAAACGGAGGATTTTAAAATGATTAAAATTTTAGCAGCCTGTGGAGCGGGGGTAAATTCTAGCCATCAAATCAAAAGTGCTCTTGAAGAAGAACTTTCTAATCGTGGTTATGATGTCCAATGTGACGCTGTCATGGTCAAAGATGTCAATGAAGACTTGATAAAAGGTTATGATATTTTCACGCCGATAGCAGCGACAGATTTAGGCTTTGAACCAGGAATTCCTGTTATTGAAGCAGGGCCTATCTTGTTTCGGATTCCAGCTATGAGCGCGCCTGTCTATGACAATATTGAGGCAGCTATCAAAGAGCATGGTTTGCACTAAATTCTTTATATAGAGCTTAATAAAATAAAAAATACAATTCAATAAAATATGATCGGGAGGATTTATTTATGAATGTCATTATTGACTTAGCTAATAAATTTTTTAAACCCATACTAGATATGGGTGCACCAATTATTATGCTGATTGTTTTGACTGCTTTGGTTTTGCTTTTTGGAGTAAAATTTTCAAAAGCACTTGAAGGCGGTATTAAATTGGCTATTGCTCTTACTGGTATTGGAGCCATCATCGGAATGTTGAACGGTGCTTTCTCTGCTTCATTGACAAAATTTGTTGAAAATACAGGGATTAAATTGAACATTACAGATGTTGGATGGGCGCCTTTGGCAACGATTACTTGGGGTTCGGCTTGGACACTTTATTTCTTGCTCATCATGCTCATTGTAAATGTAGTTATGTTAGTTACCAAGAAAACAAATACTCTAGATGTTGATATTTTTGACATTTGGCATTTGTCAATTACTGGTCTGTTGATTAAATGGTATGCTGATAATAACGGTGTGAGTCAGGGTGTTTCTCTCTTTGTTGCCACCTTAGCGGTTGTGCTAGTCGGAGTGATGAAAATCATCAATTCAGACTTGATGAAACCAACATTTGACGACTTGCTCAATGCACCAAGTTCTTCGCCGATGACTTCAACTCACATGAATTATATGATGAATCCAGTTATTATGGTGTTGGATAAAATTTTTGATAAATTTTTTCCATGGCTTGATAAATATGACTTTGACGCTGCAAAGCTCAATAAGAAAATCGGTTTCTGGGGTTCTAAATTTTTCATCGGTTTTATTCTCGGTATTGTTATTGGAGTGATGGGAACACCGCATCCAGTTGCAGGTGTAGAAGAAGCTAAATCATGGGAATTGGTTATCAAAAGTTGGTTATCGCTTGGTTTGACTGCTGGTGTCTGCTTGGAATTGTTCTCATTGATTGGTTCTTGGTTTATCGCAGCCGTAGAACCACTGTCGCAAGGTATTACAAATGTTGCAACGAAACGTTTGCAGGGTCGTAAATTCAACATTGGTCTTGACTGGCCATTTATCGCTGGTCGCGCTGAAATTTGGGCATGTGCTAATGTACTGGCTCCAATCATGCTCGTTGAAGCTATTCTTTTATCAAAAGTTGGAAATGGAATTTTACCGTTGGCAGGAATTATCGCTATGGGAGTCACGCCAGCTCTTCTGGTTGTCACACGCGGTAAATTGATTCGGATGATTGTTTTTGGAACCTTACTGCTTCCATTGTTCCTTCTTTCAGGAACCCTTATTGCACCATTTGTTACTGATTTAGCGAAGGGTGTAGATGCGTTCCCTAAAGGTGTAGCAAGCACACAATTAATTACTCACTCTACTCTTGAAGGACCGATTGAAAAGCTATTCGGCTGGACAATTGGAAATGCGACAACAGGTGATGTTAAAGCGATTATTGGAGTGCTTCTTTTCTTAGCATTCTATATCGGAATTTTTGCTTGGTATAAAAAGCAAATGATTAAGCGAAATGAAGAATACGCTGC
Source organism: Streptococcus sp. AS20 (assembly GCF_000524255.1). Taxonomy (NCBI): domain Bacteria; kingdom Bacillati; phylum Bacillota; class Bacilli; order Lactobacillales; family Streptococcaceae; genus Streptococcus; species Streptococcus sp. AS20. The sequence continues at coordinate 4,152 of NZ_JANS01000013.1, forward strand.
AAATGCAAAATAAAATAACAATAAGCTAGGCTATTCCTTTTGAAATAGTCTGGCTTTTATGTGAAAAAGAAAGGAAAAAAGATGATTCATTTGGTTTGTCCCAATCCAGCTTTGGATCGGACTGTTTTACTTAGCCATTTTAAAGAAAATGTGGTCAATCGACCAATTCAAGTGCACGAAAATGCTGGCGGAAAAAGTTTTAATGTTGCTTATGTTTTGAATTGCGAGAAAGGCGAAGAGCAAGTGAATTTTTGTATTCACACAATGCTAGGCGGCAAAATGGGGGAATATCTTCAGCAACTAAATAAAGAAAATCAAATTCCATTAGTTGTGACAGAAGTTGATAAGAATACACGTACGTGCACGATTATGGTTGATACAGAATCAGGAAAAAACTACCTTGTGTACGAAGCAGGATTTGAGCTGAGTGAGGAATTGTTAGAACATTTTACGACAAAGCTTCTAAGCCACGTTCAATCTGGTGATAGTGTTGTTTTTTCTGGTTCTTTGATGAAAGGGATGCCGGATGATTATATCGCGCAAATTGGTCGTCTTTTGCCAGAAAATGTGAATTTAGTAGTAGATACTAGTGGTGCAGCTTTGGAAGCAACTCTTCCAGCTAAGCCTAAAGTTGTAAAAATTAACGATGAAGAATTAGCAGAATTAACAGGGCGATCAGTTGAATCGGCAGAAGAAGCAGTGAATCTTCTCAAAGAATACGCTGAAATTCCATATTTCATTGTAACAATGGGAGAAAAGGGAGTTGTTGCGCGTTTGCAAGATGATATTTTTCAGCTCACTTTTCCAAAAATTCAAGTTAAAAATCCAATTGCTTCAGGTGATTTCTTCTTAGGTAGTATCTGTTATTCATTAGAAAATAAAGGACTAGTTGATAGAGAAGCCGTTATTCGTGCCTGTGCTTATGCGACAGCTAATTGTTTGCAATGGACTCCTAAAGTAGGGCTAGAAGATGTGAAAAGGATTATTCAGGAAATGAAACTAACAAGTTTGTAAATTTTTAGGGAACTATATAGCACTTTACACTAATCACAATATATAGTATCTTAAAATAAGATTTTTGTAAATTTGGCAACTATACTTTGTAGTTGTGTAAACAGGTATATAATCCCCTTAATTTAAATGGAGAAGGAGAAAAAGGAATGTCTATTTATGCATTAAAAGGTATTGACGAGTATAAATTAGATGTGGATATTCCAAGAATAGATTGGGATTGGCTAATTACCCTAAAGGTCTTTATGATATGATTATGCGTATTGTTAAAGATTATCCAATTATAAGAAAATTTACATCACAGAAAATGGTTTAGGCTATAAAGATGAGTTTGTAGATAATATGGTTTATGATGATGCTCGGATTGACTATGTTAAGAAACATTTGGAAGTTTTAGCTGATGCTATTGCGGACGGCGTCAATGTAAAAGGCTACTTCTTATGGTTGCTGATGGATGTATTTTCTCGGTCCAACGGTTATGAAAAACGCTATGATCTTTTCTATGTTGACTTTGAAACTCAAGAGCGTTATCCTAAAAAGAGTGCTTGCTGGTGCAAAAAAATAGTGCAAACACGAGAAATTCGTTAACTAAGTTGTTTTTATATTGAGTGACAGTTCAATAGAGCTGTCACTTTTCTATTGTCCTGCTTTGAAAGTATGATTTATGTAAAGATTTTCTAAAATCTGTATGATATTTTTTAAAAGTATTGACTCATAGAATCTTCTCTTTATATAATGAAGTTAATTTTGTTTTTATAAGGAGGTCGTATGACTTTATCAGGACTCATTGTTTTAGCTGTATTTGTATTTCGATTGGTATTTTTGAAAATATCTATTAAAAATGAGAAAGCGATACTAGCAAATGGCGGTCAAGAATTTGGGGTACAAAATACCAAGTACATCACTATTCTTCATATTTTATTTTATCTTTCTTGCTTTGTTGAAGCCACAATACGTCAGGTTCGTTTTGATGCGCTCAGTAGCGTGGGGCTAGGACTATTAGTATTTTCCATGTTCATGCTTTATGTTGTGACACAGCTCTTAGGTGACATTTGGACTGTAAAATTGATGCTGGTTAAGAATCATAAATTTGTTGATCATTGGCTTTTCCGCTATGTCAAACATCCAAATTATTTCTTGAATATCATTCCAGAGTTGATTGGTTTAGCACTGCTTTGCCATGCGCTTCTTTCATTTTGTGTCTTGTTTCCTTTTTATGCTTTTGTTTTATATAATCGTATCAAGGAAGAAGAGAAACTTCTTCAAGAAGTCATTATTCCAAATGGGATTGCACAGAAGTGAGCTTTTTCAAATATGAAATGAAAGAGTTCAAAATTAAACATTATTATCATTTTGTATAATTTTTTAAAAACAAAGTAAGAAATTGAGCTTTACATTGACAAAAGAGACAGAGGTGACATTGGGAGTGACTGTGAAAGCAAATAAAGGTTCTTGGGGGACGATTGACGATTTGCTTTTAACCAAAGAAGATGTGGATAAAACAGATTTGGCAACAGCAATTTCTGCTGCAAAAGAAAAATTGACAAAAGGTACACATTATACAAAAGATTCGCTTGCTAAATTGAAAGTTCAAGTAGAAGAGGCGCAGGCTGTTTTACAAAAAAATGATACAACACAAGCAGAAGTTAATGCAGAAAGCGAAGCTTTACAGACTGCCATTCAAGCACTTGTACCACTAGAAAACCAGTCTTCTTCTACTGTTCAGCATGAAGATGGTAAAAAAATAAAGGAAAATTCTGATAACAAAGAACAAAAAGGAGGAAACTCTCATGCTGGATTGACAGATTCTGATTTGTCTAATAAAAACGAAGAGACCTCTCAAATAACTAAAACCAAAGAAACTTTGCCTACTACAAGCGACGAAAAATTAGCTAAATCCAATGAACTATTACCAAGTATCGTTACTAGCATGTCATATCTAGCTGGTATTGGCGTTGTTTTTCTAAGTGTATTTGTTGCTGTTCTCTCTAAGCAAAGTATTAAGTAAATCATTGCAAAAAAGTAGAAAGCAATAAAACTTTCTACTTTTTCTTATCTGCAATATATTCTAATTTTTGTTGTCGTGTTTTTCTTTTAAAGAGGGCTTCAGCTGACATGGCAGAAGGTTTATCAGGGAATTCTTCTTGGTACAAAAGCGTAACGGGTAATCGTGCACGTGTGTATTTGGCACCCTTTCCAGCATTGTGTATATGAAGTCGTTTTTTGATATCGGTCGTGTAACCTGTGTAGAGAGAACCGTCAGCACATTCAAGGACATACATAAAGGCTTTATTTTCCATAATAAATTTCGTGAATTTCTGGAGTATAACTGCCATCTTGATTGTGAATGAAAAGTGGTGGCAGAATTTTTAGTCCGTCGCGAGAGCCGTCTTTGATAGCTTCAATGAGAAGCATATTGGCTTTTCGATTTGCCTTTGGGTAAACAAACTGAATGCGTTTCGGAGCTAAATTGTGAGCTGTCATGGTCTCAATAATATCAAGGAAGCGTTCAGGACGATGGACCATTGTTAAACGTCCGTTTGATTTTAAAACCCGTTGAGAAATTTGACAGATTTCTTCCAAATTTGTCGCAATTTCATGACGTGCAAGCAAATAATGTCGGCTTGCATTAAGATTAGAATGTTCATCTACTTTAAAATAAGGTGGATTGCAGAGGATCATGTCTACTTTGCTACCACTGATATATCTGGTGAGATATTTCAAATCATCTTGAATGACCTGCATTTGGCTGGTTAGATTATTTAGCTCAATAGAGCGCTGGGCCATATCTGCAAGACGTTCTTGAATCTCAACAGCAATGATTTGGGCTTGCGTGCGCGTGCTTGCAAAAAGTCCAACAGCACCATTTCCGGCACAGAGATCCACGATAAGACCACGCTTAGGTAAGTTTGGAAAGCGGGAGAGGAGCACGCTATCTACTGAATAGCTAAAGACCTCTCGATTTTGGATAATTTTGACGTCAGTAGAAAAGAGCTGATTGATTCGCTCACCGTCTTTTAAAAGAATTTCTGCCATATACCCTTATTATATCATGATGTAGAGGAAAAGAAGCAATAAAAATAAGCAGTAAGACAAAAATGTACGGTTTTTCTTACTGCTATAGGTTAAATTTTACAAATTCTGTTCCCGTTCATTCTGTCTGTGTGTCACAACAATAAAAGTAATTGTAAAGAGGAGCATCAGAATGAAATAGATTGGCAAACTGTTGCTGGTTAAGGTAGTGATTTCAATGTACTTTTGCAGGATAATGGCTGTTCCGAAGAAGCCAATGAGCGACCAGAGGATAAGTAGAATCCGCCAGAGATTGAGCGGAAGGCAGGCTCGGACAACAGATAGAAATCCGATAGAGCCTAATAAATAATAAAGCAAAGTTGAGATTTCTAGTTGTGACCAACCATGCAATCCACCGAAAACGTTGACAAATAAAACACTAAAGACGACCATTAGTCCGCTAGGTAGCGCCTTGAAAATTGCTTTTTTAAGGAAATCTTGTTCAACAGGTTTGATATTCCGCTCAAAGGTGAGGACAAAGGGCGGCAAACCTTCAACAAATTGGTCGATCAAGGTGATTTGAATGGGGATAAATGGAAAGACTAAGAGCCATTCTGCTCGACCCAGTAAGATACTGGAAATACAAATGATTGTCAAAATGAACGAATAAGTTGTTTTAATGAGGAAAATTGGTGCAATGCGGGCGATATTATTAACGACGCGGCGTCCTTCAAAGAGAATTTCAGGTACATCGTTAAAATCAGAATTAAGCAACACCAGATTGGCAACTTGTCGTGTTGCAGGATCCCCTTCAGCCATGGCAATGGAGCAGTCTGCTTCCCGTAAGGCTAGAATATCATTGACTCCGTCACCAGTCATTGCTGTGGTATGCCCTGCTTTTTTCAGGGTTTGAATGATAAGTTTCTTTTGATGAGGAGAAACGCGGCCAAAGATAGCTGTCTTTTCTGTCAACTCAATCAATTCTTGATCCGTTACTTTTGAACAGTCAACATAACTTTGGTAATTTGAAAAACCAGCTTTTGCAGCAATGTTTGATACAGTAATTGGATTGTCACCTGAGATGATTTTTAAGCCCACTTCTTGTGAGCGTAAGTATTCCAAAGTATCAGCTGCTCCGTCACGAATCGGATCTGTGATTTCTAAAATGGCAATGGGTTGAATGCTACTTGGTAAGTGAATGTGTTTATGGTCAATGCGTTCAGGACTAATAGCTAAAGCGAGCACACGCGAACCACGCTTTTGAGCTTCCTGTGCTAGCTCAATTTCTTCATGAAAGAGCATTTCAGGCGCACCGAGAAAGACAGTACCTAAGTTCGACATTTCCATAGCTCCCCATTTACGGTCACTCGAAAATGGAATCATATTACTTGTTTGATAGTCAGTCGGAGTGATAAATTGCTTGCGAATGGCTTGGGCAGTTGGATTATTGTCATCGCTTGCAGTGATATAAGCACTCAGAATGTCAGAGATTGCTTGTTCTGAAAAATCTTCTGTGAGTGGGCTGAAGGTTTCAACGTGCATTTTCCCTTGTGTAATGGTGCCTGTCTTATCAAGACAGAGCATATCAACACGAGCCAATGTTTCAACGGAGTACATTTCTTGTACGAGGACTTTTCGTAAGCCCAGCTTGATGACAGCTGTTAAAAGAGAAGTAATCGTTAAAAGAGCAATTCCTTTTGGTAGCATTCCCAGAAGAGCCGTTGAGGTATTGACAACTGAGTCTTTGACAGGTAAATGTTTTACAAAGAGAGCTTCTAGAAAGAGCGCAATTCCGAAAGGGATAATGATTTTTCCTGTAAAACCTGCAATCCTGTCCATGGATTTCATGATACGAGAATTGATTGGTTTGACAGTCTTAGCCTCTAGCATCAGTTTAGAAGCATAATTATCAGAGCCTACATGAGTGATTTTGGCAATAACACGCCCGCTGGCAAGAAAACTTCCTGAGAGCAATTGCTCCCCAATCTCCTTTTGAACAAGGTCACTTTCACCTGTCAACATGGCTTCGTTCACTTCTGCAAAACCGTCTAAAACAGTTGCGTCACTTGGAATCTGCTCCCCCGTAGCCAGTTGAATACAGTCATCCAAGACTAAGTCTTCTGGATTGATTTGACTAGATTTACCATCGCGAATGACCGTTATCTTTTCTTTGTTTAAAAGATTCAGTTTGTCGACCATGTGTTTAGCTCGCAATTCTGTCACGATACCAGAGAGGGCATTGAAGCAGATAACAGCAAAGAAAACCAAGTTGCTCCATGCTTGCACAGCAACAAGCGCCAGGGCAATTGCAAAATTTAGTGCATTAAATAGCGTAAAAACATTGCGCTTGATGATTTGCCAGGTGCTGGTACTCGTATTGGCTGTAAAATCATTGGTAAGTCCTTGAGCAATTTTTTCTTGGACTTGTTGGTGGGTTAATCCCGTAAATTCTTTCATGTTCATGAGGATAATCATACCATTTTTTTAGTAAAATTTCTAATAGAATCCATTCGGCTGCGACACTTTTATGACGAAAAAAGTTTGCGAGCAAGAATTGGATAAGGTATAATGGAAGAAATAAGAAGGGAGAGGTTATGTTCTACAGATATTTAAGAGGATTAGTGATGTTGATTTTATGGGCTATAAATGGTAATGCTCATTTACATCATCTGGAGAATATTCCTGACCAAGAGGAAAATTATATTTTGGTAGCACCGCACCGTACCTGGTGGGATCCTGTTTATATGGCTTTCGCTACAAGACCCAAGCAATTTATTTTTATGGCAAAAAAAGAATTATTCACGAATCGCGTTTTTGGTTGGTGGATTCGGATGTGTGGTGCTTTTCCGATTGACCGTGAAAATCCTGGAGCATCCGCTATCAAATACCCTGTAAAAATGCTGAAATCAAGCAACCGCTCGTTGATTATGTTTCCAAGTGGCAGCCGTCATTCTAAGGATGTTAAAGGAGGAGTAGCTTTGATTGCCAAAATGGCAAAGGTACGGATTCTTCCGGCCGTTTATGTCGGACCGATGAGCCTGAAAGGTTTAGCAAAAGGTGAGCGTGTGGACATGGATTTTGGCCAGCCGATTGATATTTCAGACATCAAAAAGATGAATGATGAAGGCCTAGAAGAAGTCGCCCGTCGTATTCAGACAGCATTTGATCGTTTAGATGCAGAAGTAGCAGCTCTTGAAGTGAAAAAAAGTCCGAATATATTATTGCTATTGCCACGTTTGATTGCCCTCTTACTATCCCTTGTTGTTGGCTTGTTGACATTTATTTTTAGTTTTATCGCAAGCTTTGTTTGGGATCCTGAAAAGCATAGAAAATAAAATCTCTTATGGAGGATGATAACTATACACCTATCTGGATAGCAGCAATCGTACAGAATGAAATGGAATTTGTATATCTGTTGGCAAAGTAAGTTTATCAAACATCTGATCTATGTTTCTAAAAGGAGCCTCTATGAAAATAGCAGTTTTGTTGTATCCAGCGTGCTCATTGCAGGAAATCATAACTTTGACATCAACGCTTTGTCTTTCTTTTGGGTAGTCTTTGGACTATCTTGCTTCAGAAAAGAAAATTTATACAAGTGAAGAAGGATTGCAAGTTATTCCGGATTTTACTTTTAAAGAAGTTCAAGGTGTAGTGTATGATTGTATCATATTGCCAGGTACACAGGAGCCTTTTGTTAGTCTTTATGATTCTAGACTCATTTCTTTTTTGAAAAATGTAGATATCAAGCGAACAATAGTAGCTGCCATTTCTTCGTCACCTATGTTTTTGGGAAAAGCTGGTTTATTGAGAAATCGATATTATACAGGCGGTTTATATATGGAGTTGGTAGACTATTTTTCTTTTTTGGAAAAAGAAAATATGCTCCATCAGCCAGTTGTAAAAGATAAGAATGTTATCACAGCTATTGGATTTGCCTATACAACATTTTCTCAGACTGTTTTGGATACTTTGGGATTAGAATTACCGAGCGATTTCTTTTTGAGAAAAAATTTCTACAGCCCAGAGGAGTTAACTTATCATTTAGAAGCAAGTGATTACCAAAAAATACTGCAAAAAATCTCACAATATGAACAATGTACCCAGGAATGATTTCCTGGTTTTTTATTGTAAATGTTAGGACAAAAAGAACAATCAATACATAAATTATACATGAAAGCGCTTGCTAAAATAGATTTAAAATAGTATACTAAATTTAAGGTATACGGTTTTAAAAAGGTGATAAGAGTGTGCATTGCTCTTATTTATAAAAAGTTGATGTATTCAACATGCAATGATAAAAGGAGAAATATATGAAAAAATTGATTTTTCGTTTAACAATTTTATTATCTGCTCTCATTCTCTTTCCTTTCCAAGCAGTTGAAGCTTGTACAGGTTTTATTGTTGGGAAGAACTTGACAGCAGATGGTTCGACTTTGTATGGTCGTACAGAGGATTTGGAGCCTCATCATAATAAAGTCTATAAAGTCCATCCAGCTAAGGACAATAAAGCAGGTGCAAAGCTGATTGATGAAGCCAATGGTTTTGAATGGCAGTTACCTGCTCGGAGTTATAAATACACTTCGGTTTCAGACGTCACGCCAAAAGAAGGTATTTTTGACGAAGTAGGCTTCAATGAACATGGAGTATCTATATCAGCCACTGTTTCTGCAAAAGCAAATAAAGCTATTCAAAAAGTTGATCCTTATGTTGAAAAAGGCTTAGCAGAGTCTATTATGACTACAGTCGTTTTACCACATGTAAAAACGGCTCGTGAAGGCGTGGAACTCATCGCGGAGATTGTCAAAAAGCAAGGTGCTGCTGAAGGCAATATCGTGACGATTGCGGATAAAACGGGTGTTTGGTACATGGAAATCCTCTCTGGCCACCAATATGTTGCCATTAAATATCCCGATGATAAATATAGTGTTTTCCCTAATACTTTCTTCTTAGGAAGTGTTGATTTTAATGACAAGGAAAATGTCATTGCTTCAGAAAATGTGGAAAAAGTAGCGCGTGATGCTAATTCTTACAAGGAGATTGATGGTAAATTCCATATTTCCCAATCTTATAATCCACCAATGTCAGAGGCAGATCGTTCGCGTGCTTGGGCAGGTATTAAGGCTTTGAATCCAGACGCACCAGTCAATTATGATGATAAATATTTTGATTTGTTGCAATCTAGCAATAAGAAAATCAGTGTTGCAGATGTGATGCGGATGCAGCGGAATCGTTTTGAAGGAACGCAATTCAAACCACTAGACCAAATGGAATTAGACGGTAAAGGCATTCCTCAACGTGGAAAAGTAGATCCAGTCTATAAATATCCGCTTGGCAACCCAAACGTAATGGAAGCACACATTTTCCAATTGAAAGATAATATCCCTGCCAGCATGGGTGGTGGTACGATGTGGCTTTCCGTTGGAAGTCCTCGTTTCGCTCCATACCTACCATATTATGGAAATATTACCAATACGTATTCAGCTTACCAAGTTGATACAACGAAGTACGATAAAAATTCGTGGTATTGGGTTGCATCTCACATTTACGATATGGCGGCCAAACACCAAAAATTATTTGGCAATAGTGTACAGGAAAAATGGAAAGCTTTAGAAGCACAATGGATTGAAGAACAAGCTAAGGCTGACGAACAATACGCAGCTGCAGGCGGAGCTTCGTCAGAAGAAGTGACTGCAGCTAGTATGGCACGTGCGGAAAAAGTCTTTAAAGAGATGAAAGCTCTAGAAGCTGAAATGGAAGAAAAGATCAAAAATGAGCAAACGCCGCCAAGTTCTAGCACAGAACCATCTTCAAGTACAAGTGAGTCATCTTCAACTTCGTCTACATCTCAATCTTCGTCAAGTACAAACGAAACTTCTACATCTAGTTCATCAGATGTTGAAAAACCAAAACCAAACGAAACTTCTGATACCTTAGTGGATACAGCTACAGGTGTTCGTTTGCAAAATGCAGATTTAGTAAAGGCTAATCTCAAATTAGCAGTTAAAAAGACAATTGAAGAAAATGCAGATAGCTATGATATTACTTTGACCAATCCAAAAGGTGAAGCAGTGTCACAAGTTAGCTCCACATTAGTGACAGTACCAGTGAAACAAGGTGCTATGGTGGAATCTGTTTATGCTATGAAAGATGGTAAACAAGCAGAAAAATTTGACTTTGTTCTCAATAAAGATAAAACGATTAGCTTTAAAACAACTCACTTCTCTACTTACAAAATAAATTATAAAGTTGTAAAAGAAGCGCCAAAGCAAAACAAACGTGGTTTTCTTCCATCAACTGGTGAAAAAGTGACTTTCCTTGGTTTAGTAGGGATCGTTATTTTAGGAATTGTGATCTTTATCTTAGCAAAACGTTCAAAAAAGAATAATGAATAGTTGAAGCAAGAAAGTCAATATCATCTTGAAGAATTCCTTCAAAGTTGGATACAAACTAACTTTGGGGGATTTTTATATGGATTGGATAGCTGTATACTATAAATTGAAAATGATAATATTTATTTTGATAATAATAATTGTCAAAATGACAAATATATGTTGTAATAAAATTGTGAAAGGAGAATATGGTATGAAGTTGAGAAATCGGCTCAAGGAACTTCGAGCAAGAGATAGGCTCAATCAAACAGCACAAGCCAGAAAAGCAGGAATTTCTCGACAAACCGTCAGTTTAATCGAACGGGGAGAGTATGCTCCATCTGTTATTATTGCCTTAAAGATTGCTCATATTTTTGGAGAAAACGTAGAAAATGTAGTTTATCTAGAGGAGAATAGTAATGAAAAAAAGGATGAAAATTAGTGATTTGATGATAGTCAGTGTTTTGATGGGAATTTTTGTAGCCAATAGCTGACTCGAAACTTTCCATTTTCCAACTTTTTTAAATAGTACACTTTTAGGATGGATTATTCGTTTGCTCAATCTGATTTTATTCTGCACGATGATTTATTTACTATCTTCTAGTCGGAAAATTCAGAAACAATCGGAATCAAGAAAATGAGTTAAATGAGTAACTTTACCAGAAGATGTTTAAAAATCTGGAATACGGCACCATTTCCCTAGATGTGATGACAATTTTGGTAATTTTTGATATACTAACTTCACTTAGTTTAGCTATCACTAAAAATAGTTTTTCACTTAGAATCAGTTTGTTTTCTTATTTAACCTTGTCTTTCGTCATATATAGGCAATATTACCTTTAAAAAACAATTGAGCAGGTTAGGCATTTTAAACTACCAACGTTTGCATTTCCTGAAGACATTTTAATATTTATGAAAACTTATGATGAAGCAGAACGAGAAGCGTATTATAAGCAGAACTTTAAAATCCTTTTTCAGTTAAATCAGTTTATTTTGCCAGTACTTTACGTTTTCATCTTTGTCATCTCGCTTAGCTTACGTGAGATTCAATATCTTCCCATTGCAATTGTAGTATTTATCCACTATACGTCAATGTGATGAACTTTTCTATGGTGAAAAATAATTTTAAATAAGCCGTAAACACTGTAAAATAACTAGTGAGAAAGGGAGAATCTTTAATGAAAAAAACAGCCCATATAGGACTTGGAATTTTAAAATTATTGGGATTAATTGTTTTAGTTATGGTCATCAATGGCATTCCTATGTTATTCTTAGCAAAAGGACAAAATCTACCAATATATACAGAAATTTTACTAGTTTTAGCCTACCTTGTGCTCGTGTTTTTTGCTATCCGCACTTTATGGAGAAGATACCAAACACATATCTCAAAAGACGTCAAAGTTCTGTCGTTTTCTTGGGGAGATTTTGGAAAAGCCTTGTTATTCTTTTTAGTGGCGAGAGTGGTAGCAGTAGTTGGAACTTATCTAAATATTCTGTTAACAGGGCAAAGTACAACTAGCAACGATAACGCTTTACAAAATCTAGGAAAAATTATGTCAGTTGATCACATCTTTTTTGCTTTGTTATATGTGATGACGGTTGCAGTGATAGCTCCGATAATTGAAGAACTGGTGTTTCGCGGTTTTGCGACGATCTTTTTCTTTGAAAAAGATCAAAAAATAGTGGCAGCGCTCATAACATCTATCATTTTTGCACTTCCTCATATTTCAAAATGGACAGAATTTCCATTATATTTTGCAATGGGATTAGTGCTTTATGCCGCATTTGCACGTCGGGGAAATCTGAAAGATTCAATCGCTGTACATATCTTAAACAATACACCAGCAGCTATAATCATGCTGATTGCGATGTTTCAATAGTGATCTAAAAATAGTGCAATCATTACAATAAAAACACGAATGGAATTTTGGTTCCAGCTATTTGCTGGTGTTACCTCATTCGTGTTTTTATGTTATCAAATGTTATTTTAATGAGCAGGTGTTTTATAATCCATAATTGTAATCGTCATCTTGCATGGCTTCAACTTCACCAAGAAGATAACCATTTCCAACTTGAGAAAAGAAATCGTGGTTAGAAGTTCCAGTTGAGATACCATTCATGATAATCGGATTGACATCGTCAGCTGTGTCAGGGAAAAGTGGATCTTGTCCGAGATTCATGAGCGCCTTATTAGCATTGTAGCGCAAGAACGTCATAACTTCATCTGTCCATCCTATGGCGTCATAGAGTGTTTTTGTATAGAGTTCTTCATTTTCGTAGAGGGTGTATAGCAGGTCGTACATCCATTCTCGGAATGTTTCTTGTTCTTCTTCTGACAATTCGTTGAAACCAAGTTGAAACTTGTAGCCGATATAAGTACCGTGAACGGATTCGTCACGGATAATCAATTTGATGATTTCAGCGACATTGGCTAATTTGTTATTCCCAAGATAGTAAAGAGGTGTGAAAAAACCAGAGTAGAAAAGAAAGGTTTCAAGGAAAGTTGAAGCGACTTTTTTTTGGAGTGCATTTCCATTGAGGTAAATCTCATTGATGATCTCAGCTTTCTTTTGTAAATAAGGATTGGTATTGGTCCATTCAAAGATTTCGTCAATTTCTGATTTTGTGTTAAGAGTCGAAAAAATAGATGAATAGGACTTAGCATGAACAGACTCCATGAATTGGATATTGTTTAGCACAGCTTCTTCATGAGGCGTGCGAATATCTCCTCGAATAGCTTCCACACCAGATTGAGATTGCATGGTATCAAGAAGTGTCAGCCCGCCAAAGACTTTACCAACAAGGTCTTTTTCTTTAGCTGATAATTTTCTCCAATCATCTAAATCGTTGGAAAGAGGGATTCGTGTGTCGAGCCAGAATTGCTCGGTTAGTTTTTCCCAAGTAGATTTGTCAATGACATCTTCGATGGCATTCCAGTTAATGGCTTTGTAGTAGGTTTTCAAGTAGATTACTCCTCCAATTTTTTATAGGTATCATATACTTTATCAACAGATGATATTCCAATGAATGTAAGCGCTAGCATAAGTATTTGACTGGTTAAAGGCAGTTTGGAATTGAATTCTGTCATCTTTATTAAGAAATGGACTGCAGTAAGTAGTTGCCAATATGATATAGGTAAAATCTTGATAAAAATGTTCTTAGTCTTAATCGATACAATTTTCAAAATTATATATATAAAAATTAGTAAGAAAGTTGTAAAAGTAATGAAATTTATTTCTGTGCTTTTAGGGCTAAGATAGCTGACAATATTTATAAAAATAAGAAAACAAATATCTATAATTAAACTATCAATTAAAAAATAAAAGAGATATTTGCAAAAATTGATGGATTTTTGTTTCGTATTCTTCATGTTTAAATCACACAACTTTCACACTGATTGGCTCCGACTTCACCGCCGTCATCTGTAAAGGTGCGGACATAATAGATAGATTTGATCCCCTTGTTAAAGGCATAGTTGCGCAGAATAGAAAGGTCGCGGGTGGTCTGTTTGCTCTCGGTTTTCCATTCATAGAGACCTTGAGGAATATCGCTGCGTAGAAAGAGAGTCAGAGAAAGCCCTTGATCCACGTGCTCAGTGGCTGCAGCGTAGACATCAATGACCTTACGCATATCCATGTCATAGGCGCTGGTGTAGTAAGGAATAGTCTCAGTTGACAGACCTGCTGCTGGATAGTAAATTTTTCCGATTTTCTTTTCTTGGCGTTCTTCAATGCGTTGGGTAATCGGGTGAATCGAAGCAGATACATCATTGATATAGCTGATAGATCCGTTTGGCGCAACAGCCAAGCGATTTTGATGATAAAGACCGTCTGTCATGACTTTCTCACGCAGCTCAGTCCAATCTTTGGCAGACGGAATAAAGATATTTTGAAAGAGTTTTTTCACTCGATCAGATTTCGGTACAAATTCGCCAGTCACATATTTGTCAAAGTATGAACCGCTTGCGTAGTCAGACTTTTCAAAGTTATGGAAGGTCATACCACGCTCACGGGCAATATTATTGGATTCAATAAGGGTCCAATAATTCATGAGCATAAAGTAAATACTAGTAAACTCAACAGATTCAGCTGAGCCATATTCTATCAATTGCTGAGCTAGGTAACTGTGCAAGCCCATGGCGCCTAGCCCAAAAGTATGAGCTAAGCTGTTGCCATGATCAATTGTTGGAACAGCTTTGATGTGGGAACTATCTGTAACGAAAGTCAGAGCACGAGTCATGGTTCGGATAGACTTGCCAAAGTCTGGTGAAGTCATCATATTAACCACATTGGTAGAACCGAGATTGCAAGAAACATCCGTTCCCAGTTTGATAAATTCTTGCGCATCATTCAACAATGAAGGTTCTTGTACTTGTAAGATTTCAGAGCAGAGGTTGCTCATGATAATCTTACCATTCACTGGATTTGCACGATTAGCGGTGTCAATATTGACGACGTAAGGATAGCCAGATTCCTGCTGCAACTTGGAGATCTCGGTTTCTAAATCACGAGCTTTAATCTTTGTTTTGTTAATCTTAGGATTGGCAACCAATTCGTCATATTTTTCGGTAATATCAATATAGGCGAACGGAACGCCATATTCACGTTCGATAGAATACGGACTGAAAAGGTACATTTCTTCATTCTTGCGAGCCAATTCGTAAAATTTATCTGGAATGACAACACCTAAAGAAAGAGTTTTCACTCGCACTTTTTCATCGGCATTCTCTTTCTTGGTTGAAAGAAAAGAGATAATATCCGGATGGAAGACATTGAGATAAACTACTCCAGCCCCTTGACGCTGACCTAGTTGATTAGAGTATGAGAAACTGTCTTCAAAAAGTTTCATGACTGGCACCACTCCAGATGCGGCCTCTTCATAGCCCTTGATAGGAGCACCAGCTTCACGCAAATTACTGAGGGAAATTCCAACACCGCCGCCAATCCGAGATAGCTGCAGAGCTGAATTGATCGAGCGACCGATAGAGTTCATATCATCCGTTACTTGAATGAGGAAACAGGAGACTAGTTCTCCGCGACGAGACCGGCCGGCATTAAGGAAACTTGGAGTAGCAGGTTGATAACGTTGATGAATGATTTCATTAGCAATATCTTTGGCAATTGCTTCATCACCGTTGGCAAAATAGAGCGCATTAAAAAGAACACGCTCTTCCATGCTTTCGAGGTAATACTCGCCGTCATTTGTTTTGAGAGCATATTGATTATAGAATTTATAAGCTGCCATGAAAGACTTGAAATGGAAATTTTGCTCACGAATAAAAGCAGCCAGTTCTTCGATGTATTCAGGTTTATAAAGTTGGATAAATTCTTTTTCTAAATAGTTTTCTTGAATTAAAAAGTGAATTTTTTCAGTAATAGATGAAAATTGCTTGGTATTTGGTTCCACATTTTCTTTAAAAAATGCCTCCAAAGCTTCCTTATCTTTGTGAAGCATAATTTGTCCGTTGATTGGACGGTTGATTTCGTTATTCAGACGGAAATACGTCACGTCTTCGAGTTGTTTAAGTCCCATATTGTTCCTTTTTCTAAATAATTGAATTGTTTTACAAAAGAAAGAGCTTCTATGGTTTATAGAAGCGGCTGGATAGCTCTATGATTACAACAATTTTATGATAATTTTTTTAATTTACCTGGTTGAAAACCGGAAAATGCTTCTGTTGGAGTTTGGACAATCGGTGCAGCATTGAAACCTAAGCTTTTTACATGATCGATGTATTCAGGCTGTTCGTCCAAGTTGATTTCACGATATTCGACATGATTCGTATCTAAGAAGCGTTTTGTCATTTTGCATTGCACGCAATTATTTTTTGAGTAAATAGTTACCATAATGAACTCCTAATTTCTTTAAATTCAGTATGGATTTAGTATATCCAAAACGAGAAATTTTGTCAACTATTATATTCTAAATGTTGTGCTTATTTTTGTTTTTTGAATTCAATGATACTAGATATAGTATTTTAAAAAATGAAAAATCAAAGGAAAATCACATATTTTGTTTTGTTAAATCAAATTTTTCCCAGCGGATAATGGATTGAAAATGTATTTGTAGATTGGATAATGAAAATATCGTTTTAATAAAATTTCAGTAATTCTCATAAAAAAGGCTTGCTGAATACACATAAAATTCTTGAAAAAATTTTACAAAGATGTTATAATCTAGAATTGTAAGGGTTATCACTTATGACCCCAAAAAGATTACATTAAAGGAGAGTCCAATTATGGCTTCTAAAGATTTCCACATTGTGGCAGAAACAGGTATTCATGCACGTCCAGCAACTTTGTTGGTTCAAACT
The DNA here is from genome assembly GCF_000524255.1 of Streptococcus sp. AS20. Lineage (NCBI taxonomy): Bacteria > Bacillati > Bacillota > Bacilli > Lactobacillales > Streptococcaceae > Streptococcus > Streptococcus sp. AS20. The sequence goes on from NZ_JANS01000013.1 coordinate 20,856, forward strand.
GCTAGCAAATTTGCTTCAGATATCACTCTTGAATATAAAGGTAAATCAGTAAACCTTAAATCAATCATGGGTGTTATGAGCCTTGGTGTTGGTCAAGGTGCAGATGTAACAATTACTGCTGAAGGTACAGATGCTGACGATGCAATTGTAGCAATCGCAGAAACAATGACAAAAGAAGGATTGGCATAAAATGACAGAAATGCTTAAAGGAATCGCAGCATCTGATGGTGTTGCTGTTGCTAAGGCATATCTACTTGTTCAACCGGATTTATCATTCGAGACTGCTTCAGTCGAAGATACAAATGCAGAAGAGGCTCGTTTGGATGCAGCTCTTGAAGCTTCACAAAACGAGCTTTCTGTTATCCGTGAAAAAGCAGTAGAAACCCTTGGTGAAGAAGCAGCACAAGTATTTGATGCTCATTTAATGGTACTCTCTGACCCAGAAATGATTGGTCAGATTAAGGAAACAATCCGTGCAAAGAAAGTTAATGCAGAATCAGGCTTAAAAGAAGTCACGGATATGTTTATCACGCTTTTTGAGAATATGGAAGATAATCCATATATGCAAGAACGTGCAGCTGATATTCGTGACGTTACAAAACGTGTGCTTGCACATTTGCTTGGAGTTCGCCTACCAAATCCTGCTATGATCAATGAAGAAGTAGTAGTGATTGCACATGATTTAACACCTTCTGATACAGCTCAGTTAGATAAGAATTTTGTTAAAGCTTTTGTAACAAACATCGGTGGACGTACAAGTCACTCTGCTATTATGGCTCGTACTCTTGAAATTGCTGCAGTTCTTGGAACGAATAACATTACCGAATTAGTGAAAGACGGTGATGTGATTGCTGCAAATGGTATCACTGGGGAAGTGATTATCAATCCAACCGAAGAACAAATTGCAGATTTTAAAGCAGCTGGTGAAGCTTATGCCAAACAAAAGGCTGAATGGGATTTACTGAAAGATGCTGAAACAGTAACAGCTGACGGAAAACATTTTGAACTGGCTGCAAACATCGGTACACCAAAAGATGTTGAAGGTGTCAACGCTAATGGCGCTGAAGCTGTCGGACTTTACCGTACTGAATTCCTTTACATGGATTCCCAAGATTTCCCAACAGAAGATGAGCAATATGAAGCTTACAAAGCTGTTTTGGAAGGCATGAATGGTAAGCCAGTTGTTGTCCGTACAATGGATATTGGCGGGGACAAAGAGCTTCCTTACTTTGATCTTCCAAAAGAAATGAATCCATTCCTTGGATTCCGTGCGCTTCGTATTTCAATTTCGGAAACAGGAAATGCAATGTTCCGCACACAATTACGTGCACTTTTGCGTGCATCTGTTCATGGGCAATTGCGGATCATGTTCCCAATGGTTGCTTTGTTGACTGAATTCCGTGCCGCAAAAGGTATTTTGGAAGAAGAAAAAGCTAAATTGCTTGCGGAAGGTGTTGCAGTTGCGGACAATATTCAAGTTGGTATTATGATTGAAATTCCAGCAGCAGCTATGTTGGCTGATCAATTTGCAAAAGAAGTTGACTTCTTCTCAATTGGTACTAATGACTTGATTCAATACACAATGGCTGCAGATCGTATGAATGAACAAGTTTCTTACCTTTATCAACCATACAACCCATCTATCTTACGTTTAGTGGATCGAGTGGTCAAAGCTGCTCATGCTGAAGGCAAGTGGGCTGGTATGTGTGGTGAAATGGCGGGTGATCAAACTGCTGTTCCACTTCTAGTTGGTATTGGTCTGGATGAGTTTTCAATGAGTGCCACATCTGTTCTTCGTACACGTAGTTTGATGAAAAAATTGGATACGAAGAAGATGCAAGAACTGGCTCAACGTGCCCTTACAGAATGTGCAACGATGGAAGAAGTTCTTGAACTTGAAAAAGAATATCTTGATTTTGAATAATATCACAACAGAAACTATTGTCAACGAGGACAATTGTAGTGTTGATGATGAAAAGGCAGGGATAGTAGCATCCCTGCCTTTCTTTGTGATAGCAAAAAATTTTGACACAATAGCCGATTATTAAAAAGTAGTAGGAAAAATTGCGGAGCAAGTCAACCTTTTGTTCGTTTTGTAAATCTGGAGAAATACTCAATGAAAAAAGATTTATTCTATCTACAACCTAAAGTATACTTCTAATAACCTATTTAAACCTTGTGATAGTGAAGCTATGGGCTTAAAATTTTCAATATTTATTTGCTTGCCCTTTTCTATAGTAATCATTTAGGCTGTCGATGTTCCTTTTTACTTCCTTTTAGCTAATTTTGCTATAATGATAATTATGAACAACTTAATTAAATCAAAATTAGAGTTATTGCCAACTGGTCCAGGATGTTATATCCACAAGAATAAAAATGGTACGATTATCTATGTGGGAAAAGCCAAGAATTTGCGCAATCGGGTGCGTTCGTATTTTCGCGGAAGTCATGATACTAAAACGGAAGCGTTAGTGTCTGAGGTTGAGGATTTTGAGTTTATTGTCACTGAGTCTAATATTGAAGCTTTGTTGCTTGAAATCAATCTTATCAAGGAAAATCAACCCAAATACAACATCATGCTTAAGGACGATAAGTCCTATCCTTTTATCAAAATTACCAATGAGACATATCCGCGGCTTATAATCACACGTCAGGTTAAGAAAGATGGTGGTTTATATTTTGGCCCGTATCCTGATGTAGGTGCTGCGAATGAAATTAAGCGCCTACTGGATCGCATTTTCCCTTTCCGCAAGTGTACCAATCCACCTGAGAAAGTTTGCTTCTACTATCATATCGGACAGTGTCGAGCTCATACTATCTGCCATAATGATCCACATTTCTTTCAAGAGATGGCTCAAGAAGTAGCAGATTTCCTCAAAGGTCATGATAATAAGATTATTGATGAATTGAAAGGAAAAATGACTAGTGCTGCTAAAAAGATGGAATTTGAAAAAGCGGCTGAATACCGAGATTTGCTTCAAAGTATTGCGACACTTCGCACCAAGCAACGAGTGATGGCAAGGGATTTACAGAATCGGGATGTCTTTGGTTATTATGTGGACAAAGGATGGATGTGTGTGCAGGTTTTCTTTGTCCGTCAAGGAAAACTCATTGAGCGAGATGTAAATATGTTTCCTTATTACAATGACCCTGACGAGGATTTTTTGACCTATATTGGACAATTTTATCAGAATACATCTCATCTGGTGCCCAATGAAATTTTGATTCCATCTGATATTGACGAGGAATCAGTACGGGCTGTGGTGGATACAAAAATTCTCAAGCCTCAACGAGGAGAAAAGAAACAGCTGGTCAATCTGGCAATTAAGAATGCTCAAGTTAGTTTACAGCAGAAGTTTGACTTATTAGAGAAATCTGTTGAAAAAACGCAAGGAGCAATTGAAAATCTAGGCCGGCTCCTCAATATTCCCACTCCAGTTCGGATTGAGTCGTTTGATAATTCCAATATTATGGGAACAAGTCCTGTTTCAGCTATGGTGGTTTTTATCAATGGCAAACCCAGCAAAAAAGATTATCGCAAGTATAAGATTAAGACAGTTATTGGCCCGGATGACTATGCCAGTATGCGGGAAGTCATCAAGCGTCGCTACAGCCGAGTTATGCGAGATGGTTTAATACCGCCTGATCTGATTGTCATTGATGGTGGTCAGGGCCAAGTCAACATTGCTAAAGACGTCATTCAACATCAATTAGGTTTAGATATTCCTATCGCTGGTTTGCAAAAGAACGACAAGCATCAGACTCATGAATTACTTTTTGGAGATCCATTGGAAGTGGTCGAATTATCTCGCAATTCACAGGAATTTTTCCTTTTGCAACGCATCCAAGATGAAGTCCACCGCTTTGCCATTACCTTCCATCGCCAGCTCCGGTCTAAGAATTCCTTCTCATCACAACTAGATGGCATTGAAGGATTGGGGCCTAAACGTAAGCAAAATCTCATGAAGCATTTCAAATCGCTAACCAAGATTAAAGAAGCAAGTGTTGAGGAAATTGTCGAAGTGGGTGTACCGCGAAAAGTGGCAGAGGCCGTGCAGACCAAACTTCACCTAGAAGTCTAGATACAGGAAAAACTGTTGATGAAAGAAGTGGTAAAGTCTAACAGTAGAGCTAGGATAGTAAGAATAAAAAATACTCCTTAACTAATCTTATCTTAGGATTTTATGAAAATGTAAAAATATATGAATAAAATGCTTGACATTATATATATATATATAATAAAAAGAGACTATTTTAAGGAGAATAATTTATGAAGCAAAATGATGCTTATGCTGTAGTTATACAGACAATCAATGCGGCAAGTCAACTTCCAATCGTGAGGGTAGATAGAGAAGAATTTCTACGTAAACAATTTAAAGATAGTAAATATCTTGATAGTATTTTAGAACATGGGCCTCAACAAGTTTTGACACCAGAGGCATTGAGAAAACGAGCTGAAAAAATAATCAAAGATAGCACCACTAAAACTTCTTTCACTTCTTTTGTTGCTGGATTACCTTCAAATCCGGTAACAGCTGCCGTTGCTGGGGGAGCAGATGTTGCTCAATATATGGGCTTTGCTCTAAATTTAGCTCAACAAATTGCTTATTTATTTGGAGAAGATGATTTATATGAAGGAAACTATAAGGAACTACCTGAAGAAGTGCAAATACGAGTTATCTCTTACCTTGGGATAATGTTCGGTGCGAGTGGCGCGAGTGCATTGATTGCAAATGTTTCTAAGGTAGCAGGAATGAATCTTGGGAAAAAGGTAGCTCAGAAAGCATTAACTAAAACGGCTTGGTATCCTCTTGTGAAAAAAGTCGGGACAATTATTGGCGTAAACATTACAAAAAAATCAGTTGGTTCTATAATTACAAAAACAATTCCAATTATAGGAGGAGTAGCTTCAGGAGGAATTACTTACTTTACATTTAAACCAATGGGAACAAAGCTTGCTGATACATTTGAAAAAATATTAAATGGAGAATTTGAAGTAGAGTTTGATATTGAAGACGAGCTAAAACCAGAATTCAAAGATAGCTTAAATGACAGTGAAATAATTGATGCCGAGTTTTCTGAAATCAAAGAATAAATGTTTATCTTGAATTATAATCATTCACAAACTAAGACCGTGCAAACGGTCTTTTGTGATATAACCTGCTTGAATTTCTAACTTTAAAAAATTTTTAACTAAAAGCAGAGAATTATATAGTTGTTTACACAAATACAAAGTGTAGTTGTCAAATTTACAAAAATCTTGTTTTAAAATACTACATATTGTGATTGATTTAAAGTGCTATATAATTTCCAAATATTATATTATCTGATAAGATGATAGTAAAAAAGTTTCCAAATAGAGTTTTAAAAAATTAATAAAGAAAAGTGATTATGACCTCCAAATAAAATATTTTAGTTCTCACAAAACCCCTGCAAGCTCTTCCAATTTATGGTAAAATGGAATGAGTATAATAAGAAAAGGAAAGTCCTTATGAAATTTCTTGAATTAAATAAAAAGCGTCATGCAACTAAGCATTTCAATGATAAAGCAGTTGATCCAAAAGATGTGCGAATGGCGATTGAAATTGCAACTTTAGCGCCAAGTGCTCATAATAGCCAGCCTTGGAAATTTGTAGTTGTGCGTGAGAGAAATGCAGACTTGGCTGAGATTGCCTTTAATGCTAATCAGGAGCAAATCAAAGAAGCGCCTGTGACGATTGCTCTCTTTACAGATACAGACTTGGTGCAGCGCGCTCGTAAGATTGCTCGTACTGCTGGTATAAAAAATATGTCTGAAGAAAAATTGCAATATTACATGCAAAATCTTCCAACTCAGTACAGTCATTACACCGAACAGCAAAAGAGTGATTATTTAGCTCTTAATGCTGGATTGGTAGCTATGAATTTAGTGTTGGCATTGACTGACCAGGGCATTAGTTCCAATATTATCCTTGGATTTGATAAGTCAAAAGTCAATCAAGTGTTAGATATTGATGAGCGCTTCCGTCCAGAACTTTTAATTACTGTTGGCTACACAGACGATAAACTGGATCCAAGCTATCGTTTGCCAGTGGATGAGATTATTGAAAAACGTTGATAGAAAGGAATCTGATTTTATGACGATTGATTTTAAAGCAGAAGTTGAAAAACGTCGCGATGCTCTGTTGGCTGACTTGTTTAGCCTTTTGGAAATTAATTCCGAGCGAGATGACACGAAAGCAGATAAAGAACATCCTTTTGGGCCTGGACCTGTTAAGGCTTTGGAAAAATTCTTAGAATTAGCCGCGCGTGATGGTTATTCAACGAAGAATGTGGACAATTATGCAGGGCATTTTGAATATGGCGAAGGAGCTGAAGTTCTTGGAATTTTTGCGCACATGGATGTGGTACCGGCTGGAAGCGGTTGGGATACAGATCCTTATACACCAACAATTAAAGATGGAAAACTCTATGCGCGTGGTGCGAGTGATGACAAAGGGCCAACGATGGCTTGCTATTATGGACTGAAAATCATCAAAGAATTAGGTTTGTCGACGTCTAAGAAAGTTCGTTTTGTAGTTGGTACAGATGAAGAATCTGGTTGGGCTGATATGGACTATTATTTCAAACATGTTGGTCTTCCAGAGCCAGATTTTGGTTTTTCGCCAGATGCAGAATTTCCGATTATCAATGGTGAAAAAGGAAATATTACTGAATATCTTCATTTTGCAGGGGAAAATAGCGGAACTGCGCGCTTGCATAGCTTTACTGGCGGACTTCGTGAAAATATGGTTCCTGAATCTGCAACAGCAGTAGTATCAGGAAATATGCCAAATCTTGTAGATAAATTGGACAAATTTGCTAAAGAACATGGACTTCGATTTGAATACCAAGAATTACCGAGTGGTCAAATAACAATTACGATTGTTGGGAAATCCGCTCACGGAGCATCTCCACAATCCGGTGTCAATGGCGCGACTTATCTGGCGAAATTCTTGACCCAGTTTGATTTTGCAGATTCTGCTAAAGACTATCTTGAAGTGGCTGGAAACATTCTTTTAGAAGACCACGAAGGGAAAGCCTTAAAAGTGGACTATGTAGATGAAAAAATGGGTGCTCTTTCTATGAATGCAGGGGTCTTCCGATTTGATGAAACAAGCGATGACAACACCATTGCTCTTAATTTCCGCTATCCACAAGGAACCAATCCAGCATCAATCAAATCTAAATTGGAAAACTTACCTGTGGAAAATGTGACATTGTCGGAGCACGAGCATGTTCCTCACTATGTTCCAATGGAAGATCCGCTTGTGACAACGCTTTTGAACGTGTATGAAAAACAAACAGGTCTAAAAGGTCATGAACAAATTATTGGTGGAGGAACCTTTGGTCGTCTCTTGAAACGCGGTGTTGCTTATGGCGCTATGTTCCCAGATTATACAGATACGATGCACCAAGCAAATGAATTTATAGATATAGAAGACCTGTTCCGAGCTGCTGCTATTTATGCAGAAGCAATTTATGAATTAATCAAATAAAGCATGTAAACTCAGCTAGAAATAGTTGAGTTTCTTTCAAAGAAAGGGGAATATTATGATTTATACAATTACGAGTGCGACAGGTCAATTGGGGCAAAAGGTCGTTGCCGAAGCACAGAAACAGTTAGACACTAATGAAATTCGGTTATCTGTTCGGAGTCCCCAAAAAGCGAGTCAATATGCAGCAGCAGGGATTGATGTCAGATCAGCTGATTATTTAGATGTAGATTCTATGGTCGCAGCTTGGCGTGGAACGGATATCTTGATTTACATTCCAAGTATTTCTCATCCAAGCATTGTGCGTGTGCCAGAATTTGAAAATTCAGTCGTTGCAGCAGAAAGAGCTGGAGTTAAGCACTTTATCTTTGTTGGATTTTTTGCTGATCAAGTCAATAGTCCATTTCACATGGCAGCTTTCTTTGCTTATGCAAATACTCGTCTAGCATCGGCTGGATTTTCTTACAGCATTATCAAAAATGCTATGTATGCTGATCCATTGGTGCCTTACTTACCTGAGTTAATAGAGCGCAAGGCTGTCATTTATCCAATGGGAAATTCGAAAATGAGCTTTATTTCGCGGGAAGATAGTGCAGTAGCCATTGTCAAACTAGCTATGTCGTCTGCTCTACAAGGAAAAACATACATTTTGACTCAAGGTCGTAACTATACAATGCTAGAATTAGCTGATCTTTTGTCTGAAATATCGGGTCATGAAATTGACTACCAACCGGTGACAGTTGAGGAATTTGCTGCTCTTTATGATCAGCCCAAAGGATTTGGAGTTGTGCTGGCTTCTCTCTACCAAGCTGGGAGTCAAGGCTGCTTGGACATTGTGACAGATGATTTTCGGACAATCACAGGACGGCAGGCAACTGATTTGAAAATTTATATGAAGAAAAATTATCAAAAATAGAGGCAAGGAATGGAAACGCTAGAAGACATTAAGAAAGCTATTATGGTTGATCCACAAAATCAAGTATATACAGAGCGAGGAATTGAGCCGCTTTTTGCAGCTCCTAAGTCGGCGCGGATCAATATTGTTGGTCAAGCTCCGGGTATTAAAGCGCAGGAAACACGTTTATATTGGAATGATAAGAGTGGTGATCGTCTGCGTGAATGGATGGGTGTTGACTATGATACATTTTATCATTCTGGCTATTTTGCTGCGATTCCGATGGACTTTTATTTTCCAGGGCATGGAAAATCAGGTGATTTGCCACCTCGCAAGGGTTTTGCTGAAAAATGGCATCAACAGATTTTAGAATTGTTACCAGATCTGGAATTGACTATTCTTATTGGCCAATATGCTCAGAAGTATTATCTTCATCAAAAGGGAACTGTAAAGTTAACCGATACGGTAAAACATTATCAAGATTATTTGCCAGAATATTTCCCACTTGTTCACCCATCTCCACGAAATCAAATCTGGCTGGCCAAGAATCCTTGGTTTGCAGAGCAAGTGATACCAGATTTGCAGGCGAATGTTCAACAGATTATTTCAAGATGAGCACTTGCTCATCTTTTTTTTGAAACCAAATCTTTGACAAAAAAGGTTCGATATAGTATTATAAATAAACTTCTATATCGTATGTTTTAGAAAGAAGAAAAATGGGTAAAAAAGTAGTCAATAGTGGATTTTACATTGGGAAAATTCATCGTTTATCTAATCGATTAATGAATCATATTTTGTTAGAACGAGGGATTCAAGCTTTTAATGGAGAACAGGGACGTATTTTACACGCGCTTTGGCAAAAAGATTATCAAAGCCAAACCGAACTGTCAGAGCAGACTGGCTTGACGTTGAACACTCTGACCAAAATGATTGACCGAATGATTCGCATGCGGCTTGTGGAACGGTGTTCTCATGAAAAAGATAAGCGGAAAAAGATGATTTGTCTGACAGATTATGCAAAAGGATTAAAAGCAGAATATGATGCAATTTCTGATGAAATCATTGAAATCTTTTACAGTGGTTTTTCTGATCTGGAGATCAGTGAATTTGAGATTTATTTAGAGCGTATTTTAGTAAATTTAAGCCAATCAAGAAAGGATGAAGCATGAACGAGTTAATCAAATTAGTCACCAATCAATGGCAGTTTCTGTTAGGTCTTATCTGGGATCATGTCTGGATATCGGGTTTATCTATCTTACTTGCTTTGATTTTTGGAGTTGGACTTGGGATTTTTATTAGTTTCAAAAAAAGCTGGGCTGGAGTCGTTATCGGTTTAGTGAATATTCTTTATACAATTCCCTCTATTGCACTTTTAGGGATTCTGATTTCGATTACGGGGATTGGTAATAAGACAGCAATTGTAGCATTAACCTTATATGCCCTGTTACCAATGGTACGGAGTACTTATACAGGCATTTCTGGTGTTGACCCGCTTCTCATTGAAGCAGCAGAAGGAATGGGTTCTACACGCAAGCAGATTTTAACCAAGGTGCAACTGCCCCTTGCCTTTCCAGTTATGATGGCAGGTTTCCGTAATATGGTTACAATGACCATAGCTCTTGCGGGGATCGCTTCTTTCGTTGGTGCTGGCGGTCTTGGTGTAGCAATTTACCGTGGGATTACGACTAATAACCAAACCCTAACTTTGGTCGGAAGTGTTTTAGTCGCCCTGTTGGCATTGGTCTTTGATTTTCTTCTTTCTTTGGTTGAAAAATCAATCCTACGTCATAAAAAAGTATCTAAAAAATGGTTAGCTGTTTTCAGTTCTATAGTTCTTTTGATGGCAGGAACCATCGCATTTTTCCAAATGAATCCAATGGGCGGAACCGTGAAAATTGCGACCAAACCACAGACAGAAAACTATATCTTAGGTGAAATGCAAAAGCAAGTTATTGAACAATACACCAATCTTAAGGTCAAAATGACTAAAGGTGTCGGTGGTGGGACTGCCAATATTCACCCGGCTATGTTGAAAGGTGATTTTGATATTTATGCAGAATACACCGGTACAATCTGGGAAGTTATTCTTAAAAAATCAGGTTCATATGATGAAAGTCAATTTAAGATACTTGAAAGTCAATATCGTAAAAAATATCAATTAGAATGGGCAAATACATTTGGATTTAATAATACGTATGGTTTGGCAGTTCGTAAGGATATTGCAGAAAAATACAATATTAAAACTTTTAGTGATCTTGCAAAAGCAGGTCCCAATTTAACCTTTGGTGCAGAATACGATTTCTTTGGTCGAGAAGACGGTTTTGCCCGATTGCAATCAACCTATGGTATGAAATTCAAGTCGCAAGTGGACATGGATAGCGGACTGAAATATCAGGCAGTTAAATCTGGCAGAGTGGATGCAATTGATATTTTCACTACAGATGGACAGCTTCATGGAGCAAATCTCGTCGTTTTGAAAGATGATAAAAAAATCTATCCTTCTTATCAAGCAGGAACAGTTGTTCGGTCAACAACTCTTAAAAAATACCCTCAATTGAAAAGAGCACTGGCTAAATTAGATGGTATTTTGAACGATAGCAAAATGGCAGAATTGAACCACAAAGTAGAAAATGATAAAGAAGAACCTGCTAAAGTTGCTCATGACTATCTTGTAGAGAAAGGAATTTTGAAGAAATGATTGAATATAAAAATGTCAGCAAATTTTACGGAAACCGCGACATTATCAAACAATTAGATTTAAAAATTGAAGATGGAGCCTTTCTGACGATTGTAGGAACTTCTGGTTCAGGAAAAACGACATTGTTAAAGATGGTAAATGGTTTGGTCAAGCCGAACCAAGGGCAAATCCTTATCAATGGTCAAGATGTTCAAGACACGGATTTGATTGAATTGCGGCGGAAAATTGGTTATTCTATTCAGGGAAACGGCTTGTTTCCGCATTTGACAGTTGCTGAAAATATTGCTTACGTCTTAAATTTGCAAAAGAAAAGTCAAGCAGACATTGACCGGATTGTAGATAAAAAATTAGCTATGCTAGGCTTGGAAAATGATTTGAAAAATCGTTATCCGTCTGCTCTTTCTGGTGGACAGGCTCAACGAGTGGGGATCGCACGTGCATTAGCTGCAACTCCTAATATTTTGCTAATGGATGAGCCTTTTGGAGCAGTGGATGCTATTACGCGCTATCAACTGCAGCATGAGTTGAAATCCTTGCACGAAGAAACAGGAATTACCGTTATTTTTATTACGCATGATATAGCAGAGGCTCTAAAATTAGGCACTAAAATCTTGGTGTTAGATATGGGAGAAATTCAGCAATATGGCACGCCAGAGGAAATCAAACAACAGCCAGCTAATGAATTTGTAAGAAAATTGCTCGAATTAGCTAGTTAAAATCTATGTTTGCGAATAGGGAATAGGAGGTTTAACTAATGAGAAATAAAATGAAAGCAATGGTGATTTATGAGCCAGGCGGTCCAGAGAAATTTGTTCTAGAAGAACGAGCTATCCCATCTGTAAAAGAAGGATGGACCTTAGTCAAAATCAAAGGTTTTGGTATCAATCATTCAGAAATTTTTACTCGGAAAGGTTTATCTCCAACTGTTCAATTCCCTCGTATTTTAGGAATTGAGTGTGTAGGACAAGTAGTTGAAACGACAAGGAGAGATTTGCAGGAAGGGCAAAAAATTGTTTCTATTATGGGCGAAATGGGACGTGCGTATGACGGTTCTTATGCTGAATATGTATTACTTCCAAATGAGCAGATTTACCCTGTAGACAGTCAATTATCTTGGGAGGAATTAGCAGCAGTACCAGAGACCTACTATACTGCTTTTGGCTCCTTCAAAAATATGCAGATAAAAGAGGGAGACTCAATCTTAGTCCGAGCTGCAACGAGTGGTGTTGGGTTAGCCTTTTTAAAGTTAGTAAAAGCACAATTCCCACAGAATCGTGTAGTTGGTGCAGTTCGTTCTCTTGCTAAAAAAGATTTGCTTCAACAGCAAGGCTTTGATGAAATTATTTTAGATGAAAGAGGAGTTTTGCAAACTGAGGAAAAGTTTGATAAAATCCTTGAATTAGTCGGTCCGGCTACTCTAAAAAATTCATTTGACCATATTCAAAGTGCAGGAATTATCTGTAACACTGGTCAATTAGGTGGCAAATGGTATGTAGAGGAGTTTGATCCAATCGTAGAAATAAGAAACAATAGTTATTTGACTAGTTTTTATTCAGGAAATGTGCATCAGCAGCTTATTGATGAACTTTTTAGCTATATTGATGCTTATAAAATCAATGTATCTCCTCAACGAATCTTTTCGTTAGAGCAAATCCCAGCAGCCCATTCTTATATCGAAAGTCAAGCGGGATTTGGTAAAGTGGTTGTACTAAATAATTAACTATAAAAAAATTAAAAGTATGCAATTGCATGCTTTTTTGAATTGACAGATAGTATATCTACGCCTATAATGAAAATTAGTAAATTCTATAAATGAGGCGATACAGATGAAAAAAAGGATTGGCATTTTATTGTTAGCGAGTTTGTTTCTTTTGACAGCTTGTGGAGGAAAGAAAACAAATGTGAAAACGAAACAAGAAGGAAAAGCTGTATCTGCAAAAGTTAGATCCTCTGAGCAAACAAAGAAAAAAACAAAAGTTCATTATAATGGTTCTTACTATAGTGTAAAAGGGAAATACGATGAAATTGTTATCGCAAATAAACATTATCCATTATCTTCAGATTATAACCCCGGTGAAAATCCTACTGCTAAAGCAAAATTGCTGGAATTGATTGCTGCCATGCAAGGTGAGGGTTATCCTATCAGTCATCAATATAGCGGTTTTCGTAGCTATCAAATGCAAGTGACACTTTATCAAAATTATGTCAATAAAGATGGAAAAGAAGCAGCGGATCGGTATTCTGCTCGGCCTGGCTATAGTGAACACCAAACAGGCTTAGCTTTTGACTTGATTGGCACCGACGGAAATCTAGTGACAGAAAAAAAGGCTAGTCAATGGCTTTTGAAACATGCAGCCGAATATGGATTTGTTGTGCGTTATCTAAATGGAAAAGAGAATGAAACTGGATATATGCCAGAGCAATGGCATCTTCGTTATGTTGGAAAAGAAGCAAAAGCGATTGCAGATTCAGGGCTATCTTTAGAAGAATATTACGGTTTTACTGGGGGAGGTTATAAGGATTAAAACGTTTCAGCATTAGAAGAGTACAATAAGAAATGGTAGATAGGAGAAGAAAGAATAGTTCCTAAACACAAAGCTGATGCTTTGGCGACTGTTGTCTGTCTAGAAGGAAAGATTGATTTTACAGCATCTGGAGAAATAGTCCAACTTGTTCCCAGAAATTTTTTAATCATGGGACCCAATGAGCCTCATAGTTTATAGGGTTTCAAAGATAGCCATATATTGATTATTCAACAATTAAAATACTGAATGCGAAGAAAGAGTAAAAACTTGGAAATCATAATGTAGTAGATTCCAAGTTTTTTGATTGTACTAAAAAACCTTTCCCAAAATGGAAAAGGCTTAATATCAACATTTTTTGTAATGTGAATATGATTCTTATTTGAGACCGTATTTTTTGTTGAAACGATCCACACGTCCGTCTGCTTGAGTGAATTTTTGGCGTCCAGTATAGAATGGATGTGAATCTGATGAAATTTCCACACGGATTAGTGGATAGGTATTTCCATCTTCCCATTCGACAGTTTCGCTAGAATACTTAGTAGAACCACTAAGGAATTTGTAGCCAGTTGAAGTATCCATAAAGACAACAGGACGGTATTCAGGATGAATATCTTTTCTCATTTAAAAAAATTTCCTTTCTGCCATGGTCTCTCTGCGAGCCATAGATTCATTACTTTGATAGTTTACCAAATTTTACCGATTTTGACAAGTCTTTTCTCTCAATTTTAGTGTCTTTTTGCCAATTCTTTTAATTCTTGGTAAATTTTTTCGATTTCTTCTGTAGAGTAAGCATTGGCACCGCTAGCAAGTGGATGACCGCCTCCATCATGTTTTTTAGCCACTTCATTGATAGGGATAAATTTACTCCGTAGACGAACTCGGTAATTGCCATTTTCTTGTTCAACAAAAATTCCCCAAAGTTCAACACTGTCAATCCGCCCTGGAGCTGAAACGATAGCAGAAGTATCGGCATCTGTTAACTGATTGGATTTGAGAAGTTCTTGAGTTAAAATAACACGAGCTGCACCATTTTCATCGACTTCTAAATGATCGTAAACGTAGCCTTGAAGTTTAGCGATTTGATAGCTGAAAGAGTCCATTTTCCGAGCCAAAGCAGCAAAGTTAAAAGGGTATTCGCGAAGTTTGCTGGCGATAGCCATAGTTCGGGCAGTTGTGGCAGGATATAGGAAACGCCCAGTATCACCAACGATTCCAGCATAAAGTAACTTAGCAGAATAATCATCTAATTTTAGATGATTTTCTAATGCAAAGAGAGCAATTAACTCACTAGCGCTACTTGAGCTAGTATCTACCCAAGCAATGTCTCCATAAATATCATCGTTTGGATGATGATCGATTTTGATGAGAAAGTCTCCTTTACTGTAGCGTTCATCATCAATTCGTGCAGTATTTGCTGTATCGCAAACAATCACTAAAGCATTTTTGTAATCATCGTCTGAAACATTATCCATTTTGGCCAACCAAGCAAGAGTTGGTTCAGTTTTTCCTGCTGCTTTAATCTTTTTCTCTGGAAAATTGACTTGAAGTAATTTTTTTAAACCGACTTGACTTCCTAATGCATCGGGATCGGGTCGCATGTGACGATGGATGATGATTGTATCATATTCTTTAATTTTATGTAAAATTTGCTTGAAAATTTCCATATTCTAACCTCCACTCTACCTTCTATTTATTGTATCATAAGGTAGCTATTTTAAAAAGTAAAAGTGAGGAGCAACCAACCTTCAAGAGGTTTCAAGTGCAACTATTTGTTCAATATGTTATAATAAATTGATAGAATTTTTTGGAGGAAATTATGGCATTAGCAAAAATTGTATTTGCGAGTATGACAGGAAATACAGAAGAAATTGCAGATATTGTAGCTGATAAATTAAAAGAACTTGGTTTAGAAGTAGATATTGATGAATGTACAACGGTTGATGCAGAGGAATTTCTAGAAGCAGATATCGCAATCATTGCTTCTTACACATATGGTGACGGTGAGTTGCCTGATGAAATTGTTGATTTTTATGAAGATTTAGCTAGTCTTGACTTGACCGGAAAGATTTATGGTGTTGTCGGATCGGGCGATACATTCTATGATGAGTTTTGTAAGGCCGTAGATGACTTTGATCGTGCTTTTGCGGCAACAGGTGCTGAAAAAGGCGCTGAAAATGTCAAAGTCGATCTATCAGCAGAAGATGAAGATATTGAAAATCTGGAGAAATTCGCTGAAGCATTAGCCGAAAAAGTACGGTAATCATGTAAGAAGGCTGGGAAATTTTCCTAGTCTTTTTTAGCTTAATTTATTATATTTTAGGCATATATTCTGACATTTCTAATATAGAATAGTATAATAAGAGAAGATAATTTGTATCAATGGGAGGAATGAGATGACGAAAGTACGAGATTATGCTTTTGGATTTCATGACGATGTGAAGCCTTTGTTCTCGACAGGTAAAGGTTTGACAGAAGAAGTTGTTCGTGAAATTTCTGAAATTAAAAATGAGCCGCAATGGATGTTGGATTATCGCTTGCGTTCTTTAGAATTGTTCCATAAGTTGCCCATGCCTGATTTTGGACCAGATTTATCCGGCATACGATTTGATGATATTATCTATTATCAAAAATTAAGTGGAGATCGGGCTAGAAGTTGGGATGAAGTGCCAGATGAAATAAAGAAAACCTTTGAGCGTTTAGGTATTCCTGAAGCAGAGCGCCAATTTTTGTCAGGAGCTGTTGCTCAATATGAATCTGAGGTAGTCTATCATAACATGAAAGAAGAATTTGCCAAGCAAGGCATTATCTTTACCGATACCGACACGGCAGTACAAGAATATCCGGATTTGGTGAAAAAATACTTTGGCACAGTCATTTCTAATGCAGAGCATAAGTTTTCCGCTTTAAACAGTGCAGTTTGGTCGGGTGGGACCTTTATCTATGTGCCAAAAAATGTTCAATGTCAGGTGCCGGTTCAGACATACTTTCGTATCAATGGAGAAAATGCTGGTCAATTTGAACGCTCGCTCATTATCGTAGAAGAGGGTGGCTCTATTCAATACATTGAGGGCTGCACAGCGCCGACTTATACGACCAATAGTCTTCATGCTGCAAATGTAGAAATTATTGTTAAAAAGGATGCTTTCTTCCGCTATACAACGATTCAAAATTGGTCGGACAATGTTTATAATCTGGTGACCGAGCGTGGAACGGTTGAAGAAGGCGGTACTCTGGAATGGATTGACGGAAATCTAGGCAGCAAGGTTAATATGAAATATCCTTGTAGCATTCTTAATGGTCGCAATGCAAGAACTTCGGTCCTTTCTATGTCCTTTGCTAATTATGGTCAGCATTTAGATGCAGGCTGTAAAGTTTATCACAATGCGCCAAAGACTTCTAGCACATTAATTTCTAAGTCTGTTGCAAAAGACGGAGGTAAGACAGATTATCGCGGTCAAGTCCGTTTTGGCAAGAATAGTGCTGGTTCAAAGTCTCACATTGAGTGCGACACGATTCTTATGGATGGTGAATCCAGCTCAGATACCATTCCATTTAATGAAATTCACAATTCGAATGTTGCACTGGAACACGAAGCTAAGGTTTCTAAGGTTTCGGAGGATCAGCTTTATTATCTCATGAGCCGTGGCATTAGCGAAGAAGAAGCAACGGCTATGATTATCAATGGTTTCATGGAACCGATCACCAAAGAACTTCCAATGGAATACGCAGTGGAGCTCAACCAACTCATTAACATGAGTATGGAAGGCTCAGTAGGATAAAAGTAAAAACAGTCGTGAGGCTGTTTTTTTGTGTTCCTGATTGAAATAAAAGAAATAAAAAAGCACCGAATCGGTGCGCACTTTTTAAGTTGAGTACGGACAAAGCCTTATTTTAACTTGCTGTGCTGTTTCGAATGATTCCAAAACTAACCTATTCTTTTCTTCCAAATTCCCAAAATTCCCAAAAATTCATACACAACCCATCTGATTATAAAGCTTGCAAATTTTTTTAATCGTGCTATAATATTTCTTAGAGACATACCGCTGGTTGGAATTTTTTAGAGAACGCGTGGGGCTGGAAAGCGTGTAGAGGAAGGCAGTTGGGACTACTCTAAAGTAACTTTTATGCAAACATAAAACGGTGGCTACGTTAAAGCCAGTCTGAGGTGTAGGTCTTTTTGATATGCACGAATGAAGGTGGAACCACGTTGCGACGTCCTTTTATGGATGCCGCTTTTTATTTTGTCAGAAGGAGGAAGAATTATGCTTTATATGATTGGCGGATCGCCTTGCAGCGGGAAGTCAACAATTGCTTCACTTCTTGCTAGACAGTATCAGCTGCTTCATATCAAGCTGGATAATTTGGTAGACGAGATGATGAGTCAAGCAAGTGTAGACTCACGGCCGATTTGCCTTCTTAGACAGGACAGAAATCCGGAACAAATCTGGATGAGAAATCCAGAAGAGATGGCAGATGAAGAATGGCGCTTTTATGAAGAGATTTTTCCTTATGTAAAATCTTACTTGATAAAAAATCAAGATAGACCACTCTTGGTGGAGGGGGCAGGACTTTTGCCTCACTTGGTAAAGGAGCTTGAATGGCCAGCGTCTTCCTATCTATGCTTGACTCCGACAGCTGATTTTCAGAAAAAGCATTATAAACAGAGAGAATGGGTTCCTTATGTCTTAGAGGGAACAACTAATCCTGAGCAGGCTTTTGAAAACTGGATGCAGCGAGACATTCTTTTTGCCCAAATGGTTCGAAAGGAAGCGATGGAATTAGGCTATCCTAGCCTCATAGCAGATGGTAGTCAATCAGAAAAGCAGACTGTGGAAGAGGTTGCTCGGCTTTTAAAATTGTCCAATATAGAATAGATATTAAAGGAGAAAATTATGATTAACATTACTTTCCCAGATGGCGCTGTGCGTGAATTCGAATCTGGCGTAACAACTTTTGAAATTGCTCAATCTATCAGCAATTCTCTTGCTAAGAAAGCCTTGGCTGGTAAATTCAACGGCAAACTCATCGATACCACTCGTGCCATTACAGAAGATGGATCAATCGAGATTGTGACACCTGACCACGAAGACGCTTTGGATATCTTGCGTCACTCTGCCGCTCACTTGTTTGCGCAAGCTACTCGTCGTCTCTTCCCAGAGATTCACTTAGGGGTTGGTCCTGCTATTCAGGATGGTTTCTACTACGATACGGACAATACAGCTGGTCAAATCTCTAACGAAGATCTGCCTCGTATCGAAGAAGAAATGAAGAAGATTGTCAAGGAAAATTTCCCGTCAATCCGCGAAGAAGTGACAAAGGATGAAGCACGAGAAATTTTCAAAAACGATCCTTACAAGTTAGAATTGATTGAGGAGCATTCAGAAGACGAAGGAGGTCTTACAATTTACCGTCAAGGTGAATATGTGGATCTCTGCCGTGGACCTCACGTACCGTCAACTGGGCGTATTCAAATTTTCCATTTGCTCAATGTAGCAGGTGCTTACTGGCGTGGGAACAGTGACAATGCTATGATGCAACGGATTTATGGAACAGCTTGGTTTGATAAGAAAGACCTAAAAAACTATCTTCAAATGCGTGAAGAAGCCAAGGAACGTGATCATCGTAAGCTCGGTAAAGAGCTTGATCTTTTCATGATTTCTCCTGAGGTTGGGCAAGGTCTTCCATTTTGGCTTCCAGATGGTGCGACTATTCGTCGTATCGTAGAACGCTATATTACAGACCGTGAAGTCAATGATGGTTACCAACATGTATATACACCACCACTTGCAAGTGTAGAATTATATAAAACTTCTGGTCACTGGGAACATTACCAAGAAGATATGTTTCCACCGATGGATATGGGAGATGGTGAACAATTTGTTCTTCGTCCGATGAATTGCCCACACCATATTGAGGTTTATAAAAACCATGTTCATTCTTATCGTGAGTTACCTATTCGTATTGCGGAACTTGGTATGATGCATCGCTTTGAAAAATCAGGTGCACTTTCAGGACTCCAACGTGTTCGTGAAATGACCCTAAACGATTCTCACTTATTTGTCATGCCGGAGCAAATTCAAGAAGAGTTTAAACATGTACTGGATTTGATGATTGACGTTTACAAAGACTTCAACATCACCGATTATCGTTTCCGTCTGTCTTATCGTGATCCGAATGACAAACATAAATATTTTGACAATGATGAAATGTGGGAAAATGCTCAACGCATGCTAAAAGGAGCAATGGATGATTTAGGTTTGGACTATTTTGAGGCAGAAGGCGAAGCTGCTTTCTACGGTCCTAAGTTGGATGTTCAAGTAAAAACAGCTCTTGGAAATGAAGAAACTCTTTCCACTATTCAATTGGACTTCTTGCTACCAGAACGTTTCGACCTTCATTATGTCGGAGCAGACGGTGAAGAGCATCGTCCAGTCATGATTCACCGTGGTATTGTGTCTACTATGGAGCGCTTTATTGCTTACTTGATTGAAACATACAAAGGTGCTTTCCCAACTTGGCTTGCTCCTCATCAAGTGACAGTCATTCCGATTTCTAATGAAGCACATGCTGACTATGCTTGGAAAGTGGCGAAAGAACTGCGCAATCGTGGTGTCCGTGTGGATGTCGATGAACGCAATGAAAAAATGCAATACAAGATTCGTCAAAGTCAAACTCATAAAGTTCCTTATCAATTGATTGTAGGGGACAAGGAACAAGCAGATGGTACGGTGAATGTCCGTCGTTATGGCAGCAAACAAACGCATACAGAAACACTTGCAGAATTTGTAGACCATATTTTGGCTGATATTGCTAGAAAATCACGCATAGATGATAAGGACAACTAAGCTAAAAAGTAGATGATAGGTTGCAATGATGACATGACTGGTTATAAAGATATGCAATAGAACATCATAGTTTGTATGCTGTCGTCTCATTTTACAACCTTTCAATTTCTGAGCTTTAGAAAAAATGTATATCAAAAACTCTATTTCTAATTGAGGAAATCCCTTTTATAGAAATAGAGTTTTTTAGTTTACAATCGCCAAGCATCGTAATCAAAGGTTTGTAAAATCATATTCGTCATTTCTTCAGGCGTTTCTTTAGTGCCGCTTGAAATCCAGAGTGAGATAATGCCCTCTATGCTAGATAGAAAAACTTCAAGTGCATATTTTTCAGAAATGGGGAAATTTTCTTTTAAAAAGTGTTCGGTTTGAACTTTGTGCTGATCGTTCGTTAAAATACTAAGCATAAATTCACGGATTGTTTCACGGAAATTGAGGTAATGACTTTGAGAAACAGCATAAATTAGGTCGTGGTTTTGTTGGAGATAGCTTAGATTGGTAATGATTAGGTCATGTGTGTTTGTAGTTTCTTCAAAATTTTTACGTAATTGGGTAATAATTTCTTCTTTTAGTGTTTCAATTAGGTCGAATTTATCAAGATAATGAAGGTAGAAAGTTCCACGGTTGATACCTGCTCGTTGACAGAGTTTACTAACGGAAATTGTTTCAAATTTTTCTTCTAACAAGAGCTGAATGAGGGCTTCTCTGATATGCTGCTTGGTTGCTGTTTGTCGATTTTGTACCATAATACTCCTTAAATGAACACTCTGTTGATAATTGATGATTGCCTTTATGTTAAGTCTATTTTATAATAAAGATAGGATTCAATCAACAGTTTGTTTATTTAATTGGACATGGAAACTGAAAGAGGAAAAGGCGATGGCTTATATTGAAATGAAGCATAGTTACAAACGATATCAAATGGGAGACACAGAAATCATTGCTAACAATGACATCTCTTTTGAAATTGAAAAAGGTGAGCTAGTCATCATTCTTGGAGCTTCAGGCGCTGGAAAATCAACGATTTTGAATATTCTTGGTGGAATGGACAGCAATGACGAGGGAGATGTCCTGATTGATGGGCAAAATATAGCACATTACAACGCTCACCAGTTGACGGACTATCGGAGAAATGATGTTGGTTTTGTCTTTCAATTTTATAATTTAGTTCCTAATCTGACGGCGCTAGAGAATGTTGAGCTGGCTTCAGAAATTGTTCAAGATGCACAGGATGCAGCAGAAGCGCTAGCAGCAGTTGGCTTGGAAAATCGTCTCAATAATTTTCCTACTCAATTATCTGGTGGCGAGCAGCAACGTGTTTCCATTGCGCGTGCCGTGGCAAAAAATCCTAAAATTTTGCTTTGTGATGAACCAACAGGCGCGCTGGATTATAAAACAGGTAAGCATGTGTTGCAAATCCTTCAAGATATGTCACGTAAACAAGGTGCGACAGTGATTATTGTGACCCATAATAGTGCCTTAGCTCCGATTGCAGACCGTGTGATTCATATGCATGACGCACAGATACAGTCCGTCACTTTGAATGAACATCCTCAAGATATTGCAAGTCTAGAGTATTAGTGAGGAGTGGTGATATGAAAAAATCCATTCTAAATAAGGACATCAGGCTCTCTTTTCGTCAGTCCAAAGGACGCTTTCTGTCTATTATGTTTTTAATGATGTTAGGTTCTTTTGCGTTAGTAGGACTGAAAGCAGCCAGTCCAGACATTGAAAATTCAGCCAATCGTTATCTTTCGCAGATGAAAATGATGGATGTGGCAGTGATGTCAGACTATGGTATTAGCAAAGCTGATCAAAAAGAACTGAATGCAATTCCAAATACATATGTGGAATATGGCTATTTTACGGATACGGTGATTGGGGACAGCTCTGCGTCTGTCCGCGTTTTCTCCAAAACAGATAAAATATCCCAATTTAAACTGGTTTCAGGTCATTTTCCAAGCAAGGAAAATCAAGTGGCTTTGGCTAGTTTTTATCAAGGAAAATACAAGATTGGCGATAGTATTACTTTAAACGAGGAGGGAACCAATGATTATGCTTTAAAGCAACATACCTTTACGGTGACAGGGTTCGTCAATTCAAGTGAATTAGCTTCGACGATTTCTCTTGGCAATTCTAACTCAGGGAGTGGTACCTTATCTGCTTATGCAGTGGTGATGCCAAAAACATTTCAAAGTGCAGTCTATACAGTCGCGCGTTTGAGGTATGATGATTTAAAAACACTCAACTCCTTTGGGGATTCCTATAGGAAAAAGGTAAAACAGCATGAAGATGAGTTAGAAAAGCTACTGGCTGATAATGGAAAAAAACGTTTATCAGAGATAAAAGCCCAAGCACAGACAAAAATTGCGGACGGAGAAGCAAAAATTCAAACTTCTCAACAAGCATTGGCAGATGCCCAGCAGCAACTAAGGAATGCGCAGGATCAAATTGATCAAAAAAGAGCAGATTTAGAGGTTGCTCAAGGTCAACTAACTGAAAAAGAAAGCTTGCTTGCACAGGGCGCAGCTCAAATTGCACAGGCTGAACAAATTTTAGCAAGCTCGAAAGCAAAATTGGATACAGCCGCTGCTCAACTTTCTTCAGGTTGGGCACAATTGAACCAAATAAAAGCCCAATTAGATCAGGCGGCTAGTCAGTTGTCTGCTGCAAAAGAAAATGTAACAAATACTCAAGCTACATTAGCCATAGCGCAGGCGGAATTGGAAAAAGGTCAAGTTCAATTAGCAGCAGCTAAAGCGGATTTGCAGAAAAAAATGACCGCGCTTCAAGCACAAGGAATTGATCCAGCAACAGTGCCTGAAATTGTGGCAGCACAAACTCAACTAGCACAAGAAGAAGCGAAATTAAATCTTGCTCGTGCAGAATTAGAGAAAAAGCAGGCTGAATTTCAAGCTGGATTGTCACAGTACCAAAGCCAAGAAACGGTTTATCAAACGGGACTTGCCCAATACCAATCTGCTGTCGTGACATTGCGTGCGAAACAAGCTGAATATGACGCAGGCTTGGCTCAATATCAAAGTGGTCAGGCAACCTTAAGAGATAAGCAAGCCGAGTACCAAGCAGGCCAAGCCCAATTGGCGCAAGCAAAACAACAAATTGCAGATGGTCAGGCGCAATTGGATCAAGCTCAGGCGACATTGAACGATAAAAAAACTGAATATGCGAAGCAAAAGAAAGATGCTGGAACAAAAATAAAAAATGGTCAAGCGGACATTCGAAAGGCAAAAGATGAAGTAGCTAGTTTGTCTGTGCCAACCTACCGTGTGTATACACGCCGTACATTTCCAGGAGCGGACGAGTACACAACAACTGGCAATCGTGCTTATGGCATCTCAGCCGTAGGGAATGCTTTTCCGATTGTACTGTATCTGGTAGCGGCCCTTGTAACAGTCACAACGATGACACGTTTTGTCAGCGAAGAACGCACAAATGCTGGCGTTTTAAAAGCCTTAGGTTATCGAAACCAAGATGTCGTTAAAAAATTTGCCGTCTATGGCTTGGTTTCAAGTTTAATCGGTTCAGTAATTGGAATTTTAGCGGGGACTTATTTCTTACCTTATATTTTAGGGAAAACTATTTTTAAGACATCAACTTATCCAGCTTTGCGATTAGACTTTTATTGGGAAATTAGTCTCATTGCTCTTTTATGCTCGGTCTTGTGTGGCGTCGCACCAGCCCTCTATATTGCACATAAAGAATTGAAAGAAAAGCCGTCTCAATTATTGTTACCCAAGGCGCCTACCAAAGGCTCAAAAATTTTGTTAGAGCGGATTGACTTCATCTGGCGTCGGCTTAGCTTTACGCAAAAAGTGACGGCTCGAAATATCTTTCGTTACAAGCAAAGAATGCTGATGACCATTTTTGGTGTGGCAGGCTCCGTCGCCCTCTTATTTGCCGGTTTGGGGATGTCTTCTTCCATGGAAGGTATGGGAAATCGGCAGTATGGAGAAATTATCAAATACGATGCGGTCATTTCGCAAAAACAGCATCTCAAATTAGACGAGCAAGCAGCAATCAATCATTTATTAGCAGATAAAAAAATAGCTAAAAAACGCGGTATTTATCAAGAAATATTTACCAAAAAAATCAAGGGTGCTAAAGATGAACAATCTCTCGCGTTATTTGTGACAACAGGCAAGGATTTTCATCATTTCATAGAGTTATATGATAGTCAAAGCAAAGCGAGCTTGAACTTGTCTTCGCATGGAGCGGTCATTTCTCAGAAATTAGCAACCATTATGCATGTTTCTGTTGGAGATACTTTTGAGGTGACATCCGACGAAGGAAAACGCTATAAAATCAAAGTTTCTGGTATCGCTGAAATGTACGCAGGGCATTTTATCTTTATGAATCAGGACTATTATCAAACGGTATTTGCTCGCAAGTTCCAAGAAAATGCTTATCTGATAAAATTAAAAGATTCCTCTAGTAAAAATGTACAAGATACCGCAGCAGCTTTCATGAAATTAACAGGCGTGCGAGCAGTCGTACAAAATACAGGTATTTTGGAACAAATTGATGTCATTGTCAAATCTCTTGGCTTTGTGATGCAGATTTTAACTGTTGCCTCTATTTTACTAGCCATTGTGATTCTTTATAACTTGATGAATATCAATGTTGCAGAGCGGATTCGAGAATTATCAACGATTAAAGTATTGGGATTTCATAATAAAGAAGTCACGCTTTACATTTATCGAGAAACCATTCTTTTGTCTGTTATTGGTATTATCGTAGGCTTGTTTTTGGGGAATATCTTACATCGCTCCCTTTTAGAGACGATTGCCCCAGACGCCTTTCTTCTCAATCCGGCAGTATCGGTATTTGTATATCTTGTACCAGTCTTTTCTATCATCATGATTTTGATTGTCTTAGGATTTATGGTCAATGCAATATTGAGACGCATTGATATGTTAGAAGCATTGAAGTCGGTAGATTGATGAGGCAGTAAAACTTTCACTCAAACTTGGGAGTGGAAGTTTTTTCTTGGTTTGTTATAATATTTTTATAAAGGACAGACGAAACGATACAATGAAACGAAAAATTGCTTTATTATCAGATATTCATGGAAATGTAACGGCATTAGAAGCTGTTTTAGCGGACGCCAAAAAGGAACAGGTGACCGATTACTGGTTTTTGGGAGATTTATTGGCACCCGGAACGGGGCGAAAGAAAATTCTTGACTTAATGGCTACTTTACCGATTAGTCTTCAAGTGCGGGGAAATTGGGAAGATAGCATTTGGAATGCTCTTCATGGGAAATTAGATATCAGTCGCCCTAGTCATTTATATATGGTTTGTTTATGCCAGTATCTTTTGGAAGAAGTCACACCTGAAGAACTGAACCGATTGCATGAGTTGCCTTTGCAGCTTTTGACAAAAGTCGGTGATTTAGAAATTGCTGTGACTCATCATTTACCAGATAAAAATTGGGGACGAGAGTTGATTCATATTGGTCAACAAGAGAATTTTGATCGGCTGTTTGAAGGTAACAATTGTGCCATTGCCATTTATGGTCATATTCATCAGCAATTTCTTCGTTATGCGACGGGGGGACAGATGATTATCAATCCGGGCTCTATTGGTCAGCCGTTTTTTCTAGATGCTTGTTTGCGAAAGGATCTGCGAGCTCAGTATGCTATTTTAAAAATTGATGAACAGGGATTAGCAGATGTCGATTTTCGACGAGTGGCTTATGATGTAAATAAAGAATTGGAAATGGCTAGAACATTGAAGTTGCCTTATTATGAAGTATATTACGAAAGCCTTGTCAATGGGATTCATCACACCCATAACCATGATTTACTTCGAGCAATTAGTGAGCGAGAAGACTATGTTGCGCAGCTTAAGGAGTTTTTTAGACGTAATATATGAAGTCATAACGTAAATAAAGTATATGAGTAATAGAATCAGCAAATGAAAGGAGTTTAACATGCAAATTTCGAGTCGTTTTACCATTGCTACACACATGTTGACTGTTATAGCACTAGAATGTCAAGAGCACAAAGTAACGAGTGATGTTCTAGCAGCTAGCGTTGGAGTAAACCCTGTTATTATTCGCAAAATCTTATCGCAATTGAAAAGTGCGGATTTGATTTCTGTAGCGCGTGGGAGGGGAGGAGCTATCATTAGGAAAGATTTAAAGGATATTACCCTTTTGGATGTCTATCAAGCAGTAGAAAGTCTGGGAAAATCGGGACAACTCTTTAGCTTTCATGAGCATCCCAATCCGTCTTGTCCCATTGGCAGAAATATTCATTTCGTTTTAGATGATAAATTATCAGAAATTCAAGTAGCAATGGAAAAAGAACTGAGTAAAACCAGCCTTGCAGATGTCGTTGCATCTGCCCAAGAAAAGATAAAAAAATAATCCATTTCGTAAGAAATGGATTATTTTTTGGAGAAAAAGAGGAGCTAAAAATAACAGTTGATTTCATAATCAAGAAAAACTTGCTGATAATCATAGAGGTCTTCCGGATGTAGAGCTTGCACATTTTCCATTTCATAAGAACGTTTTAGTAATTTATATTTATTTTCACCGAATTGATGAAAAGGTAAGAGTTGTACTTGGTCAATAGATAATTTTTTAAATAAAATAGCAAATTGTTCGGCATCTTCTAGAGAGTCATTAAAGCTAGGGATAACAGGAATACGCAGGACAATGGTTTTTTGTTGCGAAAAAGCATAATGAATATTTTTGATAATTAGTTCATTTTTGACCCCTGTGACTTTGCGGTGATTGATGGTGTTGTAATGTTTTAAGTCAGTATAGATAAAATCTACATACTGGAGCAAATCAACGAATTTGTTATGATCTACAAAGGCTGTCGTTTCAATCGCTGTATGGATACCTTTTTCTTTGGCAGCTTTAAGGATTGCTTTGGCAAATTCAAATTGGGCAAAGATTTCTCCACCAGACAAGGTCAGGCCTCCACCTGATTCTTCATAAAATTCTCTATCTTTGAGAACTTCTTTGATAATCTCTTCAACGCTTTTTTCCTCTCCCATGGTGATAGTCTTTTTGCTAGAAGCGTCTAACATGGGCTCAGGTTTAAATTTCTGAGATTCTGGATTGGCACACCAAGGACAGCGTAAGGGACAGCCTTTTAGAAAAACAGTTGTCCGAATTCCTGGTCCGTCGTGAATACTAAAATGTTGAATATTAAAAATGATTCCTTTTTCTGCACTCATGATGTACACTCTTTTCTTGCTTATTTTCTTTTATTATATCAAACAAACGAAAGAAAAACAATTACGAATGAAACTATTTTTTATTTTATTTATTCCTTAAATTCTGTTAAAATAAAGAATGAGGTGAATAAAATGGAACGTTTAGATGAAATCGTTAAGCTCGTTTCAGAGTTTGAAAAAATTGATGTTAATACTTTATCTGATAAATTAAAAGTCTCTAAAGTTACGATTCGGAAAGACTTGGATAAGCTGGAAATGAAAGGCTTACTTCATCGGGAGCACGGTTATGCGGTCTTAAATAGTGGTGATGACTTGAATGTCCGGCTTTCTTTTCATTATGATACCAAGCGAAAGATAGCACAAGAAGCGGCAAAAATTGTTGCAGACAATGAAACGATTATCATTGAATCTGGTTCAACTTGTGCTCTGTTAGCTGAAGAAATCTGTCGTACTAAGAAGAATGTGAAAATTATTACAAATTCTTATTTTATCGCAGACTATGTGAGAAAAGTAGATTCTTGCAAGATTATCTTGCTAGGCGGTGAATTTCAGAACGATTCGCAAGTTACGGTCGGTCCTTTGCTTAAGGAAATGATTCAATTTTTCCATGTAGAACATGCTTTTGTAGGGACTGATGGCTATGATGAAGAGCTTGGTTTTACAGGTAAGGATTTAATGCGTAGCGAAGTGGTGCAATATATGTCGGAAGCATCTGATAAAATGATTGTGTTAACAGATTCGAGTAAATTTGACAAAAGAGGGACTGTCAAACGCTTTGGTTTGAAACAGGTTTCGCAGGTGGTAACCGATCAAGCTATTCCGACAGCCGCGGTTCAACGCCTAAAAGCAGCCAATATCAAATTGACTCTAGTCTGATAAGTAGAGGGAGATAAGATGAAAAGTGAAAGAAAAAGGCTATTAGCTAAGATTGCTTATCTTTATTATGTAGAGGAGAAAAGTCAGGCAGAAATTGCAGCAGAGACAGGGATTTATCGGACAACTGTGAGTCGTATGCTGGCTGAAGCTAAAAAGGAAGGCATTGTCAAAATCGAGATTGAAGCCTTTGATACGCGTTTGTTTCATTTAGAAAATGTAGTGAAAGAGAAGTATGGGTTAAAAGGACTTGAAATCGTAGCAAATCAAGTGGATGATTCACCTTCTGATTTGGAGCAGCGGTTAGCTCAATCAGCGGCAGGAATGCTTCGGGGGATGATTGATGACAATGCTAAAGTTGGATTTTCATGGGGAAAGAGTCTTAGTCTCTTGGTAGAACACTCGGGCAGTCGGCACTTGAATAATGTGCATTTTTTTCCATTAGCTGGCGGACCTAGCCATATTCATGCTCGTTATCATGTTAATACCCTCATTTACAGTATGGCTAATAAATACCATGGGGATTGTCGCTTTATGAATGCGACGATTATACAGGAAGACGAGATCTTAGCAAAAGGAATTTTATCTTCTAAATATTTTGAGGACTTAAAAAGAAGTTGGCAAGAACTAGATGTGGTTGTTGTTGGTATTGGCGGACAAGTGGATGAAAAGAATCGGCAGTGGTTGGATATGCTGACGGCTGAAGATTTTCGTACAGTGGAAAATGAAGGAGCTGTCGGAGAAATTTGTTGCCGCTTTTTTGATGAAAATGGTGAGTTGGTTGATGAACAGTTGCAAAATCGAACAGTTGCTATTTCTTTAGATTATTTAAAAACAGTTCCTCACAGTCTGGCTTTCGCCTATGGTCGTCAAAAAGCTGCCGCTATTTTGGCGGTTTTACGTGCTGGGTATATCAACTATTTAGTTACAGATGAAGCAACTATTTTAAAAGTGTTGGAATTGGATAATAGTGCAGTTAATTAATTAGTAGTTTATAACAATTCTCCTTTTCCTCATTATTTCATTTTCAAAAGGTCAAGAATAATGATTCTGACCCTTTTTATTTTACTCTATAAGCACAAATGTGCGATAAATATAAAAAAAGAGAATTTGTTCAGTGATATATTGACGGAATAAGAGAAAGATGATAAATTTGAGTTACAAACAAAAATAAAACGCTTTCAAATAAAAGAAAGATATATTTTGTAAATAAAAATAGGAGTAACGTTAAATATGGAAGTGATTGTAGCTGATCAAATCATTATGGGGTTAATCTTGCATGCTGGGGATGCCAAACAGCATATTTACCAAGCTTTGTCATTAGCAAAAAATGGTGAGTTTGAAAAGTGTAATGAATATCTAGAATTGGCAGATCAGGCATTATTAGAAGCTCATAATCTTCAAACGGAGTTTTTGGCACAGGAAGCGGGGGGAACAAAGACAGAAATTACAGCTTTGTTTGTCCACTCTCAGGATCATTTGATGACCAGTATTACAGAAATTAATCTTATCAAGGAAATCATTGACTTGAGAAAAGAATTACAAGTGAAAAAATAAATCATCAGGAGGATGAAGATATGATTAAAATTGGGTTGTTTTGTGCAGCAGGTTTTTCAACAGGAATGTTGGTCAATAATATGAAAATAGCTGCGAAAGAAGCTGGTTTAGAGGTTGAGATTGATGCTTATTCTCAGGCCAAGTTAGCAGATTATGCACCAAACTTGGATGTTGCTTTGTTAGGACCACAAGTAGCTTATACTTTGGATAAGTCAGCTGCCATTTGCGAAGAGAACCATATTCCAATTGCGGTCATTCCAATGGCGGACTATGGCATGCTAGATGGTAAAAAAGTATTGAATCTCGCTTTGGGGCTTTTGGAACAAAAACAAGGAGCTTAGTTATGGCTAAAATAGATACTCAAAAAATTATTGCGCCGATTATGAAATTTGTCAATATGCGCGGTATTATTGCCTTAAAGGATGGTATGTTGGCAATTCTGCCCTTGACAGTTGTTGGAAGTATCTTTCTGATTGTAGGACAGTTACCATTTGAAGGCCTCAATCAGGCGATTGCAGGTATTTTTGGGAAAAATTGGACTGAGCCATTTATGCAGGTTTACTCAGGAACTTTTGCGATTATGGGTTTGATTTCCTGTTTCTCCATAGGATATTCTTATGCTAAAAATAGTGGTGTAGAGCCTCTGCCAGCAGGGGTGTTATCCGTGTCCTCGTTCTTCATTCTTTTAAAATCTTCTTATGTACCGACAAAAGGTGAACCTATTGCAGATGCTATTACTAAAGTTTGGTTTGGTGGTCAGGGGATTATTGGAGCCATTATTATTGGTTTGGTTGTCGGTAGTATCTATACCATGTTTATTCAAAAGCATATTGTTATTAAAATGCCAGAGCAAGTTCCTCAAGCGATCGCCAAGCAATTTGAAGCTATGATTCCAGCTTTTGTGATATTCTTTCTTTCCATGGTAGTCTATATTCTTGCTAAAATGCTGACAAAGGGTGGTACTTTTATCGAAATGATTTACGGTGTGATTCAAGTACCGCTGCAAGGATTGACTGGTTCCCTTTACGGTGCAATCGGTATTGCCTTTTTCATCTCTTTCCTATGGTGGTTTGGTGTACACGGACAATCTGTTGTCAATGGTGTAGTGACCGCTCTCTTACTTTCAAATCTGGATGCTAATAAAGCCTTGCTTGCTGCTGGAAAGTTATCTGTTGGAAAAGGTGCTCACATTGTCACTCAGCAATTCTTGGATAGTTTCCTTATTTTGTCTGGTTCTGGTATTACTTTTGGTTTGGTGGTAGCCATGCTCTTTGCAGCTAAGTCCAAGCAATACAAAGCACTAGGAAAGGTTGCTGCTTTTCCAGCAATCTTTAATGTCAATGAACCGATTGTCTTTGGATTCCCAATTGTTATGAATCCCGTCATGTTCTTGCCTTTTATTCTTGTACCTGTTTTAGCGGCTGTAATTGTTTATGGCTCTATAGCAATTGGCTTTATGCAGCCATTTTCAGGGGTGACCTTGCCATGGAGTACACCAGCTATTATTTCTGGTTTCTTAGTGGCAGGATGGCAAGGTGCTCTCATCCAAGTTGTCATTTTAGCTATGTCCACTCTCATCTATTTCCCATTCTTTAAATTCCAAGACAATCTTGCTTACAGTAATGAACTGAAAGCGGAAGGATAAACCACATTGTATCACTGTAAAGAAATTATTTTAACGTTGATTGAGCACAAATGTGCAAAAAATCTTTAATTCGATAATTGATTATAAATGATTGAATTTTTGCATCTTGCATGCTACAATAGTTACGAAAGAAATAAAAATAATTTCATAAGAAAGGTTGTGTTGTGATGACTAATGTAAAAGAAATAGAAAAAACGACGATACAAACGAATTATTTTGGTAGTTTAACGGACCGAATGAACAAGTATCGGGAAGATGTGCTGGACAAGAAACCTTATATTGATGCTGAACGTGCTGTTCTTGCAACAAGAGCTTATCAAGAGCATAAAGAAAAGCCAAATGTTCTGAAGCGTGCTTATATGCTTAAGGAAATTTTGGAAAATATGACGCTTTATATTGAAGATGAGACCATGATTGTTGGAAATCAGGCTTCATCTAATAAAGATGCACCTATTTTCCCAGAGTATACTTTAGAATTTGTACTCAATGAATTAGATCTTTTTGAAAAGCGCGATGGCGATGTTTTCTATATTACAGAGGAAACTAAAGAACAGCTCCGCGGCATCGCTCCCTTCTGGGAAAACAATAACCTCCGTGCTAGAGCTGGGGCTTTACTTCCAGAAGAAGTTCAGGTTTATATGGAAACTGGCTTCTTTGGCATGGAAGGAAAGATGAACTCTGGTGATGCTCACTTGGCAGTCAACTATCAAAAATTGCTTCAATATGGTTTGAAAGGTTTTGAAGAAAAAGCTCGGGCAGCTAAGGAGGCCTTGGATTTGACAGATCCGGCTAGTATTGATAAATATCATTTCTATGATTCCATTTTCATTGTAGTGGATGCTGTGAAAGCTTATGCGGAGCGTTTTGTCAAATTAGCTCAAGATATGGCAGAGTCTGCAAGCCCAGAGCGCCGTCAAGAATTATTGGAAATTGCTCGAATTTGTTCCAAAGTGCCTTACGAACCAGCTGAAACGTTTGCTGAAGCTATTCAGTCTGTCTGGTTTATCCAGTGTATTTTACAGATTGAGTCTAATGGTCACTCCCTCTCTTATGGGCGCTTTGACCAATACATGTATCCTTATGTTA
The DNA here is from genome assembly GCF_000524255.1 of Streptococcus sp. AS20. Taxonomy (NCBI): domain Bacteria; kingdom Bacillati; phylum Bacillota; class Bacilli; order Lactobacillales; family Streptococcaceae; genus Streptococcus; species Streptococcus sp. AS20. The sequence goes on from NZ_JANS01000013.1 coordinate 53,703, forward strand.
AGTCGGACTTGGAAGCTGGTCGCGAGACGGAAGAAAGCATTGTCGAACGCTTAACCAATCTTTGGATTAAGACGATTACGATCAATAAAGTACGCAGCCAGGCTCATACTTTCTCATCTGCTGGTAGTCCTTTGTATCAAAATGTGACAATTGGTGGACAAACACGTGATAAGAAAGATGCTGTAAATCCCCTTTCTTATCTGGTTTTGAGATCTGTTGCACAGACGCATTTGCCACAGCCAAACTTAACAGTTCGCTACCATGCTGGTCTAGATGCTCGTTTTATGAACGAATGCATAGAAGTTATGAAACTAGGTTTTGGAATGCCTGCTTTCAATAATGACGAGATTATTATTCCGTCCTTTATTGCCAAAGGCGTTTTGGAAGAAGATGCATACGACTACAGTGCTATCGGCTGTGTGGAGACAGCTGTGCCAGGTAAATGGGGCTACCGTTGTACGGGTATGAGCTATATGAACTTCCCTAAGGTGCTTCTCATCACTATGAACGATGGGATTGATCCCGCATCTGGCAAGCGTTTTGCACCAAGCTTCGGTCATTTTAAAGACATGAAGAGCTTTGCTGAGCTGCAAACAGCTTGGGACAAGACTTTGCGTCACTTGACTCGTATGAGTGTCATCGTGGAAAACGCGATTGACCTTTCTCTAGAAAGAGAAGTACCAGATATTCTCTGCTCAGCTTTGACAGACGATTGTATCGGTCGTGGAAAGCATTTGAAAGAAGGCGGAGCTGTCTATGACTATATTTCCGGTTTGCAAGTTGGAATTGCCAATCTATCAGACTCACTAGCAGCAATCAAGAAGCTAGTCTTTGAAGAAGGCAAACTGACTCCAGCTGAACTCTGGCATGCGCTTGAAACGGACTATGCAGGTGAGCGCGGCAAGGAAATTCAAGAGATGTTGATTTCTGATGCACCGAAATATGGTAATGATGATGATTACGCTGATAAGCTGGTGACTGATGCTTATGATATTTATGTGGATGAAATTGCTAAATATCCAAATACCCGTTATGGACGTGGTCCAATTGGCGGTATCCGCTACTCAGGAACATCTTCTATTTCAGCCAATGTTGGTCAAGGTCGTGGTACTTTGGCGACACCAGATGGCCGCAATGCAGGGACACCGCTCGCTGAAGGCTGTTCTCCATCTCACAATATGGACAAGAATGGTCCGACTTCTGTATTGAAATCTGTTTCTAAATTGCCGACAGATGAAATCGTTGGGGGCGTTCTGCTCAATCAAAAAGTCAATCCTCAGACCCTGTCTAAGGAAGAAGATAAAATTAAATTGATTGCTTTACTTCGTACGTTCTTTAACCGTTTGCACGGTTATCATATTCAATACAATGTTGTTTCTAGAGAAACCTTGATTGATGCGCAAAAACATCCTGAAAAACACCGTGATTTGATTGTGCGTGTTGCAGGATATTCGGCATTCTTCAATGTACTCTCCAAAGCAACACAAGATGATATTATCGGACGTACAGAACACACATTATAAAAGAGGTCCAGTTTATGGAATTCATGCTTGATACATTAAATGTAGAAGAAATAAAAAAATGGTCGCAAATTCTCCCCTTGGCAGGAGTGACTTCTAACCCGACCATCGCTAAAAAAGAGGGGGAGATTGATTTCTTTAAACGCATCCAAGAAGTTAGAGAAATTATTGGGGAAGCTCCTTCCATTCATATTCAGGTTGTTGCCAAAGATTATCAGGGAATTTTAAAAGATGCCGCTGAAATTCGCAAGCATTGTAGTGGAAATGTGTTTGTCAAAGTACCTGTAACCCCTGAAGGTTTAGCCGCTATAAAGGTTTTAAAAGCAGAAGGTTACAAGATTACGGCAACTGCTATTTATACCATTTTCCAAGGTTTATTAGCCATTCAAGCAGGCGCAGATTATTTAGCTCCTTATTATAACCGTATGGAAAATTTGAACATTGATTCAGATGTAGTTATTGGTCAATTGGCAGATGCGATTGCGAAAGAAGGTTCATCTAGCAAAATTTTAGCAGCTTCCTTTAAAAATGTAGGACAAGTCAACAAGGCTTTTGCTGATGGTACCCATGCTATTACAGCAGGTGCAGATGTCTTTGAATCAGCTTTTGCTATGCCGTCTATTTCAAAGGCAGTAAATGATTTTGCAGCAGATTGGTCATTCATTCATGGTCAAAAGTACATCTAATCTCCATTTTTGCGTAGGAAGAGGTATTTTATGAGAACTTTTGCAAGCCCTTCTCGCTATATTCAAGGTGAAGATGCCTTATTTGAAAATGCAAAACAGATTTTGAACTTAGGAAACCATCCAGTTTTGCTTTGTGACAACACTGTTTATCGAATTGTAGGAAAGAAGTTCCAATCCTGTCTTACTCGCTATGGACTTCATATATTGCATGTCAGTTTTAATGGTGAAGCTTCGGATAATGAAATCAATCGGGTAGCTGCTTTAGCTGAAAAAGATGGAGCAGATCTAGTGATTGGTCTTGGTGGTGGAAAAACAATTGACAGTGCTAAGGCAATTGCAGATTTATTGGGAAATCCCGTCGTGATTGCACCGACTATTGCTTCGACAGATGCACCAACATCAGCTCTTTCAGTAATTTATACTGAGGAAGGAGCATTTGAAAAATATATTTTTTACACCAAGAACCCAGATCTTGTTCTAGTAGATTCAAAGGTCATTGCTCAAGCTCCAAAGCGCTTGTTGGCTTCTGGAATTGCAGATGGTTTAGCGACTTGGGTTGAAGCGCGTGCGGTTATGCAGGCAAATGGAGAGACCATGCTGGGACAAAGACAGACTTTAGCAGGCGCAGCTATTGCTCAAAAATGTGAAGAAACTCTTTTTGCAGATGGTTTACAAGCACTGGCTGCTTGTGAGGCGCAGGTGGTAACACCAGCTCTTGAGCATATCATTGAGGCTAATACGCTTCTCAGCGGTGTTGGTTTTGAAAGTGGTGGATTGGCTGCTGCTCATGCCATTCACAATGGATTTACAGCTCTGACTGGTGATATTCATCATCTGACTCATGGAGAAAAAGTAGCTTATGGAACGCTAACACAGCTCTTTCTTGAAAACCGTCCAAAAGAGGAGTTGGAAAAATATATTCGTTTCTATCAGAAAATTGGTATGCCCACGACCTTGGCAGAAATGTATTTAGAAAATGCCAGCTATGATGATTTGCTCAAGGTTGGTAAGCAAGCTACTATTGAAGGTGAAACCATTCATCAGATGCCGTTTAAGATTTCAGCATCTGATATTGCAGGTGCTATCCTAGCAGTCGATCGTTATGTAAACTCCTTATAAAAATAAAAAGGAAACAAGTCTGATTAGATTGGACTTGTTTTTTCGTGTAGTGATAGCTAAAAGTTTTAATCAGAAATAATAAACGCCTGATGCACATTGAAAATGTTATAATGATAATAAATGTGAGAAATAAATGCAAACTAGTGGAGAACAGATTGAGTAAAAAATTAGAAGATATGAGTTTAGAAGAATTATGGCAGTTGTTTCCCATATTTCTTGTAAAACATAATAAAGAATGGGCGGATTGGTATGATGAGGAAGCAACTGCTATTTTGTCCCTGATACCAGCTAAATATATAGTAAGAATATCTCATATTGGTAGTACTGCGGTTCAAAATATATGGGCAAAGAATATAGTAGATATATTACTTGAGGTTCGATTAGCCGAAGAATTAGAAATAGTGAAAAATATTCTTGTTGAAAATAATTGGTGATGCATGAGTCAAAGTACACGACGAATCTCATTAAATAAAGGATACACGGAGCAAGGTTTTGCAGACAAAGTCTTTCATCTTCACATTAGAGTTGTCGGAGATAATGATGAACTATATTTCAGAGATTACTTACGTGAGAATCATAATGTAGCGAAAGAATATGAACATTTAAAGCTGAACTTATGGAAGAAATTTGAACATGATAGAGACGGCTACACTGATGCAAAGTGTAAGTTTATTAAACGATATACTAAAATTGCAAAAGAAAAATTTATAGGAAGATATTAAAACAGATACGAGCACTGTGATCGTGCTTTTTAACTTACTTTAAATATGGTAAAATGGATGTGATTAAAATAGGAAAAGAGTATAAAATGGCGAAAAAATCAAACGCAAATATTGGATTTGAAAAAGAGGTAGTGTATGCGATTTATATTGAAAATTATCTTATTCCCGATTAGTCTTATCTTATCAATTTTAACAACTTTTCTGACATTCTTGCTTGGCATAGGAACGGCGTTGTTGTATATCGTTATGATGTTGCATATTTGGAGCATTAGCTTCTTTCAATCAAGGAGAAGTCGGAATTGGCATATCAGGATTGCTTATCGGCTTCCTATTTAGTCCTTACGGGCTTCCGATGATAGGAGAAACAGTGATAGCGTTTATCAAATTAATAAATGATAAGATTAGGGCGATATAGATAAATTTGAATTTGGAGGGGGATAATCAAGGTGAATGAAATTAATGAATATGTTCGCGATAGTTTTTCTAAATCCGGCGATATTGTCATAAAATCTATGATGGGCGGATACCTTGTATATTTTAATGGTAAGCTGATAGGTGACATTTGCAATAATGAACTGTTTTTAAAGAGAACGCCGACATCGGACAGACTGCTTGCAGATTCCGAACTGCGTTATCCGTATGAAGATTCAAAAACCTTGATGCATGTATTTGATAGTTTTGATGATAAGGCTCTAATTCTGGAACTTCTGGATGGTATGTATGCTGAACTTCCGGAAAAGAAACCTGCGAAAGCCAGATGAGAAAGACAAATCTTAATTTATTAGATGAAAGTTAATTAGAAATTATGGAGGTAGTAATGAATAAGATTACTTGTATTTGTTTAGGTGTTAGCGATATGGAAAAGTCAATAAAGTTTTACAGAGATGGTTTAGGATATAAGACTGACTGTAAAGAAAATAATCCGCCAGTATGTTTTTTCAATACTCCAGGAACAAAATTTGAACTATTTCCTTTAGAACAATTGGCAAAAGATATTGATGAAAATAACCCACCAAAGAGAAATGGATTTCCCGGAATTACATTAGCGTACAATGTTGAACAAAAAGAAGATGTTGATAGTGTAATTGAATTAGTACGAAATGCTGGTGGAAGAATTGTAAAAGAACCACAAGACACCTTTTGGGGTGGATATCACGCCTATTTTTCTGATTTAGATGGATATTATTGGGAAGTTGCATGGGGACCAAATTTTAAGTTTGACAAAAATGGACTATTGAAATTTTAGTAATTAAAGAAGATATAAAAAATGGCTTCAAGCAAAGAATATTTAGACTTTATTTTAGAACAAGTATCTGAATTAGATAATATTAGTTATAGAGCTATGATGGGAGAATTTATTATCTATTATAATGGAAAAATTATTGGCGGAATACATGATGATAGATTATTGAATTCTGCAATTGAGGAAGAAGAGGACATAATCCGTTTGTCTAGTAGTCCGAAGATAAATTTTGCTAAAACGGGTTTTGAGTTACATGAAAAAGGTGATATTTGTTCTTTCTGTGGTAATAATATTGCTGATGATACATTTGATGAATTGGAGAAGTTTTTTTCTGCATCAAAAATAAAAGATTTTGAAAATAGTATCAACCAGAAAAATTAAAAGCTCGGAGGAAAGAGCTAAAACTAACACAAAAAGATATTGCAGATAAGCTAGGAATTAGCTATCAGGCCTATTCTGCTTGGGAACGTGGAGTCAAAGAACCTTCTATTGAGAAAGTGGCATTATTAGAGAAGCTTTTGAACGTCCCAAAAGGTTATTTCACTGAAATAGAGATTGTCAGACTTTATAATGTCCTCTCACCCAATGGAAAAGATCAAGTTGTGTCTTATGCTCGTGACTTAGTCGCAGAAGAGAAAAATAAGAAGGTTGTCTCTATTGCTGAACCACGCTATGAATATCGGGTCTATGAAGAAATGTCTGCTGGTCTTGGTGCCACTATCTATGGAGAAAAAGAATACGATACGGTCTACTATAATGAGGAGCTAGGACATGATTTCGCTTCTTGGGTTTCAGGAGATTCTATGGAACCCAAATATCCTAATGGTTCCGTTGCTCTAATCCGTGAGACGGGCTTTGATTATAATGGGGCAGTTTATGCAGTTGTTTGGAATGAGCAGACCTATATCAAGCGAGTCTACCTGGAAGAAGATGGCTTGCGCCTCGTTTCCATCAATAAAAAATACAAAGACAAATTTGCTCCTTATGACGATGATCCTCGCATTGTCGGAAAAATTGTCGGAAACTTTATGCCTCTGGAGGACTAGGTTATGGGAATCATTGACTATTCAAAAGAGCCTGTCAGTGATATTGCCTTTATTGATATGAAATCCTTCTATGCAAGCGTTGAGTGTGTGGAGCGAGGGCTTCATCCTCTTAAAACCTCCCTCTGTGTGATGAGTCGAGCGGATAATTCTGCTGGATTAATATTGGCATCATCACCTATGTTTAAGAAAGTATTTGGAAAGAAAAATGTTGGACGAGCTTATGATCTACCATTTGACTAATTAGTGTCAAAAAAGAGTATTCTTCAGAAAGATATGGTAACATTGATAAAAAGAACACTACGGAGACTTTATGAGAAGAAGATTATTTGTCATAGGAAATGGGTTTGACTTGCACTTTGGTTTACCAACTAAAGTAAGTGATTTCAAGGATTATTTATCCTATCAAAATGTTTATTCAATGGGTAATGCGAGAGAAGTGTATGATAGTTATGGTGTCAATTGGTCAGAATTTGAAAAAAGTCTGGCTAGTATATCAATTGATTGCATATACGAAGAAAATGCTCAAGGACCGGATTACTTATCAGACCGTGAATCTGATAGAGATGGTGGGATTATAGAGATGGTAGAACTGACTGACCAGTTTTTGGAAGCTAGGAATAATGCTTTAAATGAAATGATAAATAACACTGAGTCTAAAATTCAATCTATACAATCACCGTACAGAAAGAGTCTTTTTAATGATAGTATAATAATATCATTTAATTATACATCTACTTTAGAAACGTTATTTGATTTACAACATTCAGAAGTTTACCATATCCATGGTTATTTTCCAAATCAGGATAAGTTAATATTTGGGTACAAGAAGGAAGAACGTTCTTTATTGGAGACAAATGCAACTATCTATAGCAAATTTGAAGAGGAAATTTATAAAATTTCACATGATAGCAAACTATCTGACAATGAGAAAGAGCTTAAGAGAGATGAGATTAAATTTTTATATGAAGATGGATATTATGATTATTATCTCGACCAGCAAAGAGAAGTTGTAAATTCATTTTATAAATCGAATAAGAAAACTTTTCGATATGATGAGTTAAAAGCTTTTTTAGCTGATTATGTAGAGCAATCAATAGATGAAGTGGTAGTTTTAGGACAGTCGATGGCAGAAGTAGACAGTGAATATATGGAAATAATTGAAGGTGTTATTAAACCAAAAAGATGGATTATTTCTCAATTTGAAGGACAACCTGACAAATTAGATTTAAAAAATTATACATTCAATAAAAAGATAAGTTTCTGTACTATAGATGATTTTGCCAAGGACAAAATTAACAAGAAATGACATGTAGAACAAGATAATTTATGTAAACAGAGAAGTTCCAAGAAGTAACTGAGATATTTCAAATTACTTGAAATTTAATCAAATATTGAACAGAATAAATAGTCTTCAAAGACCATGGCTAAGGATTTTTTAAAATCATGAAACCCAACCCTGACAAAACAAGTTTTAAGAATTTATGTATTTTAAAAACCGAACATCTCTCTTAGATTTTATCATCTAGGTCTGAGATAGTTCGGTTTTTGTATTTTGTTGAAAATCACTATTTTTTACGCTTTTTTCAAGTTTCAAAAATTTGGTGTTAAATTGGTGTTAAATTTAGGCAAGTAGTAGTTACAAACCATATTAAATCAATGTTTTAAACGAGATTTACTTCATCGTAGGGAACAGTAATACATCACGGATAGAAGTGACATCTGTCAATAGCATAATTAAGCGGTCAATTCCAATTCCGAGGCCGCCAGTTGGTGGCATACCGTATTCAAGAGCTTCTACATAGTCGTAGTCGATACCAGTCGCTTCATCATCTCCGAGTTCCTTAGCTTTGGCTTGCGCTTCAAAACGCGATAATTGGTCAATTGGGTCGTTCAACTCTGTAAAGGCGTTGGCAAATTCGCGTCCAACGATAAAGAGTTCAAAGCGGTCGGTAAAGCGAGGATCATCTGCATTTTTCTTAGCAAGAGGCGAGACTTCAACTGGATGCCCATAGATAAATGTAGGTTGAATCAAGGTATCCTCAACAAAATCTTCAAAGAAAGCATTGATAATATGACCGACTGTAAAATGCTTTTCAACCGTTACATGGTATTCCTTAGCTAGTGCAGTGGCTTCTTCGAGAGTCATTTCTTTCCAGAAATCAATGCCCGTTTGCTCTTTAATGGCTTCTAGCATATGTTTACGTGCAAATTTGCGACCGATAAAGATTTCAGTACCTTGATAAGGGACACTTTCGGCATCTGTAACAGCTTTAGCTGCACTTTGGATAATCCCTTCTGTCAAGTCCATGATATCCTCAAAGTCTGCATAAGCCTGATAAGCTTCAATTGTAGTAAATTCAGGATTGTGAGTGGCATCCATTCCTTCGTTACGGAAAATGCGTCCCATTTCATAAACACGTTCCATACCACCAACAATCAGACGTTTTAAGTGCAATTCAGTTGCGATACGAAGCACCATATCAATATTTTGTGCATTGTGATGAGTAATAAATGGACGAGCAGCAGCACCACCAGCTTCATTATGTAGTACAGGTGTTTCAACTTCAAGGAATCCTTGGTTGTCAAGATAGCGACGAATTTCAGAAACAATACGGCTGCGAGTCACAAAACGATCAAAACTTTCACGATTGGAAATCAAATCCAAATACCGTTTACGATAAATCGTTTCAACGTCTGTTAGTCCATGGAATTTTTCAGGCAATGGACGAAGTGCTTTAGAGAGGTGTGTAATGTGAGTTGCTTTAATCGAAAGCTCTCCCATATCTGTACGCATGACCTCACCTTCAATACCAAGGAAGTCGCCAATATCTGCTTTTTTGAAAATTTGATAATTCTCTTCACCGACAGTATCTTTTCTGACGTAGATTTGAATTTGACCTTCGCGGTCTTGAATATGAGCAAAACCGACTTTGCCTTTCCCGCGCTTGGTCATAAGTCGTCCCGCAATGGTAGCAGTTTCAGCTAATTCGTGCAACTCTTCTTTTGTTTTATCATTATATTTTTCTTTTAATTGGGCAGAATCTGCAGTACGTTCAAAACGTTTACCAAATGGGTCAATGCCTTGTTCTGCTAAAGCAGCCATTTTTTCACGACGAATCAGCTGCTGGTCATTTAATTCTTCAATATGTTCAGTAGTCATATTCTTCCTCCTAAAGTTTACCTTCCTCATTCTATCATAAATAAGGCAGAAATTCACCTATAAATAAAGAAAAAACCATGATTTTATACGCTCACGGTTTCAATTGTTTTTAAGTGATCAACATTGTTCCAATCAAGAAGTGTAAAATGCTCAAAATCTTGCGTTTCAAGAATGGTGACACTTCCATTTGTGAGACCACCCTGCTGGCGAAGTTGAGCAAAGTCATAACCTAATAACAAACGTAAAGAAGCGGTTAAATTCGCTCCATGACCAACAAAAAGAAGATTTTTATAAGATTGTCCTTTTTGTGATTTAATGAAGTCTATTGTACGTCGTGTAGTATTGTAGACTGATTCCGCACCAAAAATAGAGTTGTTAAATTTCGCCAGATTATGACGGAAAGCTTCCATTTGATGAGGATAGATAGCCGTAATCGTAGAAATTTTCTGTCCTTCTAGGGAGCCTAATTGCCATTCACGTAGCTCGGCATGTGGCTCAACGACTTGTGAAAAATGATTTTCACTATTGATAATCTGTGCAGTTGCCATTGCGCGTGGTAAATCACTTGAAAAAATTTTGTCAAATTTAATGTGAGCTATGTGTTTTCCAAGCAAGTGCAATTCTTCAATAGAAGTCTCAAGCAGCGGTGAATCACCATTGGCTCCTTGAAAGCGTCCTTCTAAATTCCATTGAGTTTTCCCGTGTCGAACGAAGTAGAGTTTCATACAGTTTCCTTTCTATTTTGAATCCTCTTTTAAATCTGCAAAGTCTGCTTCAACAAAATCAGCTAAATCCTTTGCGTTAATTTCAATACTGTGTCCCAATTCTCCAGCCGATACGATAATAGTCTTGCGTGTTAATGCTGAATAATCAATAAAAATAGGAAAATGATGCTTTTGTCGAATGCCGACAGGATTATTTGCACCATGAATATAACCAGTTGTTTTTTCCAAATCCTTCTGTGGGATCATACTTACTTTTTTGTTACCAGAGAGTTTGGCTAGTTTCTTTTCTGAAAGATGTTCTGTAATGGGCAAGATCCCAATGATAACACCTGTTTTATCACCTGTTAGGGCTAATGTCTTATAAATCTGTGAACGATCTATTTCTGCAGGTAATTCTCCTCCTAAAGCATTAATTTGAAGCCCTTTGTGGCTAATTTTAGCTTTCGTTAAGATTTGTTCGACCAAGGTTTTCTTGATTTTTGTTTTTTTAGCCATTATTTATACTTTTCCTCCAATTGGCTCATCCAAGCACCCAGCCAAGTTCCCAAACCAAAGAAGAAGGCAGCAGTAACTAAAGTGATGATAGAAGTATTAGCATAATGAATACTTTCGCTATTCCCAGGATTTGGTACCAAGATGAGAATGGTACTCGACAAGACAATACCGATGATAAAATGATAGACTCGAGAATGATAATTTTCTAAAGCATAATGCATAGATTTTGAAAAAATTACAAGTGCGAGAAAACCGCCGATTCCGATTGGTAAAAAAGTTCCTAAAATATCTAAAGATTTGAAACCGATTAGCATAGGAGAATACAGTCCCAAAATTAAAAGTAAATTTGAAGGGCTCAAGCCTGGAACGAGAATTCCTAGTGCAATTAGCGCACCAGCTAAAATAAATGTCAAGAAATTTGCAGGTAAAGTTCCAACGAAACTATTGAGGAAATATAGGCAAATACCAGAAATGAGAAAGGTAGTAAGGAACCAAATAACATCAGTTCGATCGCGATCAGATTCTCTGATAGATTCGTTTAATAAACTTGGAATTGTGCCAATAATTGCACCTGCAAATCCCCATAAAACAATGATTTTATAGTGTTCTAATAGATATTCAACTGGTAAGGAAAATAGTGCAATTCCTAACACCGTTCCAATGCCAACAGGTAAAAAATAAAGCACATTATCCCGAAAATTTTCCCTTATATGCGCTAAAAAATAAATCATCCGCTCGTAAATTCCCAAAATAGCAGCTAAAACTCCACCAGATACCCCGGGGAGAATAAATCCTAGCGCGATGATAATTCCCTTTAAAATTCTTATCAACCAAGAAATCATCCATTACTCCCTAAACTTTTCTATGCTAGTTATTATATCATATTTAGAAACAAGAAAGTAGTGATAAATGGAGTAGAAGAAGAGAAAAACTCTGTAAAGTTTTTACTGAAAACCATTACAGAGTCATTGTTTTCTATTACCAAATAATTTTTTAAACGTTTTTGTCTGATTTTTTAAAGGAGACAGTTGATTGAGATCGACATCATGTGCAAAACCACTAATTGAACCTTGTGATGTGTATTGATGTAAATCGTATTTCAAGTCTGTCTTAGGAGCTGCGTTGTAATAACCATCATTGTAGCCATAAGTTGGAATCCAAATCGCTGTAAATTTTTTGGTGGAAATACTATGTTCTTCAAGAAAATAGGTTCCGACATAAATCCCAATATTTTTAGCACCTAATGATGCTAACTTAGCACGAAAAGCTTCAACGCCAGCATTCATGTCCTCCATAGTTTTTTCTTCAACATCTAGCCAGTAGTAAGTCGGTTTGTATTTTGAAGCAGCCTTATAAAAACTTTCGGCAGCTTTTTGCATTTCTTTCTTACTGCTACCAGCAACATAAGCGTAAACAGCGACAGGGATATTTCGCTTTTGAAATTCTTCGATATGTCGTTGATAGGACTTGTCAATCCCATTTAGATGTGTAGCAGCATTTTCTTTTTTTGCTTGTGCTCCGCTATGCACGCGTATAATGGCGCCAGAGATATTTTTCGCTAATTGATCATAATCGATATCACTTGGTAGTTGCCAACCTGACAGGTCAATAATCGGTTTGTAGGTCTTATCTTCCTTGTTAGAATCAGAAATATCAGCTTGTTTTGGAGTGATAGTGGATGATTGCTCAATGGCAGCCTTTTGCTGTTTAGTTTCCTTGCTTTCTGAATAATGCTTCGCTCCTAAAATAATCGTAATAAAGCTCACAAAAAAGACAAAGACAACAAGCGGTTTAATCCTCTTTCTCATATAAATTTATTTTAACGTAAAGTCAGATAAAAAGCAAAATAAATTAGTAGAAAATAAGTATTTGTCATCAAATTGAAATATTAAAGAAAGCGGTTTATTGAGTACGATCAAGCTATTTGTGTATAAATACTTTTTCAAGCTCAAAATGTGACAGTAAATTTCATAGCCTTGTTCTTTTTTTAGTTAAAGTTTAGCCTAGATAACAAAAGGATTTCGAAAACGCCGTTCGTTAAATACTTTTATTTTACCCTGAAAAATGGTATAATGTTCGGTGAAAATTTTAAAATAATAGGTGAACTATGAAAATTGATAAACGCCACCTACTGAATTATTCCATTTTAATTCCTTATTTGATTTTATCTATTTTAGGACTGATAGTTGTTTATTCGACGTCAAGTGCTACTCTAGTACAGGTAGGAGCCAATTCTCTCAAATCTGTTTTAAATCAAGGAATTTTTTGGATAATCAGTTTGCTTGCTATTGCTTTAATTTATAAAATAAAGTTAGATTTCTTGAAAAACAATCGATTGATTGTCATTGTTATTTTTGTGGAAATCTTGCTCTTAATTTTATCACGTGTCCTTGGTGCACGAATCAATGGAGCACACGGTTGGTTACGTTTTGGTGGTTTTAGCATTCAGCCAGCTGAATATTTAAAAATCATTCTGGTTTGGTTCCTAGCGCTGCGTTTTTCTCATCAGCAAGATGAAATCGCAACTTATGACTATCAGGCTTTGACGCGAAATCAACTGATTCCGCGTGCACTGAACGATTGGCGCATTCTTGCTAGCGTGCTAATCGGAATCGTGGCTGCCTTGCCTGATTTAGGAAATGCGACCATTCTTTTGCTGACGACCATGATTATGGTAACGGTTAGTGGGATTGGTTATCGTTGGTTTTCAACTCTTCTCGGAGTGCTGGTCACTCTTTCTACAGTTGTTTTAACCAGTATTTGGCTCATTGGTGTGGAAAAAGTCGCTAAGGTTCCTGTGTTTGGGTATGTAGCAAAACGATTTAGTGCCTTTTTTAATCCATTTAAGGATCTGTCAGGTGCAGGTCACCAGCTAGCTAATTCCTATTATGCTATGAGTAATGGCGGTTGGTTTGGCTTAGGATTGGGAAACTCTATTGAGAAACGCGGATATTTGCCAGAAGCACAGACAGATTTCGTTTTTTCCATTGTTATTGAAGAATTTGGCTTTATTGGTGCCAGCTTGATTTTAGCTCTTTTATTTTTCCTTATTCTACGGATCATTCTGGTGGGAATACGAGCGAAAGATCCTTTCAATTCTATGATGGCTCTTGGTGTTGGTGGAATGTTACTGACGCAAACCTTTGTCAATATTGGGGGAATTTCAGGTTTGATTCCATCGACTGGTGTGACCTTCCCATTCTTGTCACAAGGTGGAAATAGCCTGTTGGTATTATCTGTTGCAATTGCTTTTGTGTTAAATATTGATGCCAATGAAAAACGAGAAAGTTTGTATAGGGAAATAGAAGAAACCAATCACGGTTTAAGAGTTGTTCGCTAACTTGAGATTGTGCAAAAGCTTACTGAAAGGTGTAGATCATGTCACTTCAAAAATTAGAAAATTACAATAATAAAGAAGTCATCCAAGAAGAAGTTACGATTTTGACGGACTTACTGGAAGAAGTTACACAAAATATGTTAAGTCCTGAAACCTTTGAAAAAATCATCGCTTTAAAAGAATTGGCAGCAGTTGGAAATTACGAAGGATTAAATGAAATTGTTCAGAATCTGTCGAACAAGGAAATGTCCTATATTTCACGTTATTTTTCTATCTTGCCTCTTTTGATCAATATTTCAGAAGACGTTGATTTAGCTTTTGAGATTAACTATCAAAATAATGTTGGTCAAGATTATCTTGGAAAATTATCCACAACAATTGATTTAGTTGCTGAAAAGGAAAATGCTGCTGAAATTTTAGAGCATTTAAATGTTGTACCTGTTTTAACAGCTCACCCAACTCAAGTGCAACGGACGACTATGTTGGATTTAACCAATCACATTCATGTCTTGTTACGTAAATACCGTGATGTGCGAATGGGCTTGCTCAATGAAGAAAAATGGCATAATGATCTTCGGCGATATATAGAAATTATCATGCGCACGGATATGATTCGTGAGAAAAAATTAAAAGTGACGAATGAAATCACTAATGTGATGGAATACTACAACAGTTCTTTCTTACAGGCAGTGACCAATCTAACAGAAGAATACAAGCGTCTAGCTAAAAAACATGGAATTGACTTAAAAAATCCAACCCCTATTACAATGGGAATGTGGATTGGTGGCGACCGAGATGGGAATCCGTATGTTACATCTGAAACGCTTAAAAAATCAGCTTTGACACAATGCGAAGTGATTATGAATTATTACGATACAAAAGTTGCTAACCTGTATCGTGAGTTTTCTTTGTCAACTGGTATCGTAAAAGTCAGTGAAGCGGTACAGGAAATGGCTTATTTATCAGAGGATAATTCTATTTACCGCGAAAAAGAATTGTATCGTCGCGCTTTATACTATATTCAAACAAAATTAAAGAATACAAAGGCTTACTTTATTGATCAGATAAAGACAGAGCCACATTACCACAAAATTGAAGAATTTAAACATGATTTGTTAGCGATTAAACAATCTCTTTTTGAGAATAAAAGCGAAGCAATGATTTCTGGCGAATTTACTGAATTATTGCAAGCGGTAGAAGTATTTGGTTTTTACCTTGCTTCTATCGATATGCGTCAAGATTCCAGTGTTCATGAAGCCTGCGTTGCGGAGTTGTTAGCAAGTGCAGGAATTGTGGAGAATTACAGCGAGCTTTCTGAGGACGAAAAATGTCATGTTCTGCTGAATGAACTTCTCTATGATCCACGGATTCTTTCTGCAACACACGCTAAAAGATCAGATCTTTTACAAAAAGAATTAGAAATTTTTCAGACAGCACGTGAGTTGAAAGACAAGCTAGGGGATGCTGTCATTAAGCAAACCATTATTTCTCATGCAACAAGTGTGTCTGACCTTTTAGAGTTGGCGGTTATGCATAAAGAAGTTGGTCTTATTGATAGGGAATTTGCGCGTGTGCAGATCGTGCCACTCTTTGAAACGATTGAGGATTTGGATAATTCTTATGAGACGATGAAGAAATATTTATCTCTTCCAATTGCTCAGAAATGGATCGCCTCCAATAATAACTATCAAGAAATCATGCTTGGTTATTCGGATAGCAATAAAGACGGTGGTTACTTGTCATCCTGCTGGACTCTCTATAAAGCTCAACAGCAATTGACCGCTATCGGAGATGAATTTGGTGTGAAGATTACATTCTTTCATGGTCGTGGTGGAACGGTCGGTCGTGGTGGTGGACCTACTTATGAAGCTATCACCGCTCAACCTCTCCGCAGTATCAATGACCGAATTCGCCTGACAGAGCAAGGAGAAGTTATTGGCAATAAATACGGAAATAAAGACGCTGCTTATTACAATTTAGAAATGCTGGTTTCGGCAACGATTAACCGTATGATTACTAAGAAAAAAAGTGATACCAACACTTCAAATCGTTATGAATATATTATGGATCAAGTAGTAAAACGGAGTTATCAAATTTATCGTGACCTGGTTTTTGGCAATGAGCATTTTTATGATTATTTCTTTGAATCAAGCCCGATTAAAGCTATTTCCAGCTTTAATATTGGGTCGCGACCAGCTGCGCGTAAGACAATTACCGAAATAGGTGGCTTGCGTGCCATTCCGTGGGTCTTTTCATGGTCCCAAAGCCGAGTGATGTTCCCAGGTTGGTATGGCGTCGGATCCAGCTTTAAAGAATTTATTGATGAAAATCCAAAAGAAAATCTAGCTTTCTTAAGAAAGATGTATAAAAACTGGCCTTTCTTCCAATCGCTTTTGTCCAATGTGGACATGGTGCTGTCTAAGTCGAATATGAATATCGCCTTTGAATATGCAAAACTATGCGAAGATGAAAAAGTTCAAGAAATCTATTACACAATCTTAGATGAGTGGCAGTTGACCAAGAATGTCATTCTTGCTATTGAAGATTATGATGAACTGTTAGAGGAAAATCCATACTTGCGAGACAGTTTGGATTACCGCATGCGTTATTTTAATATCTTGAATTATATTCAGCTAGAACTCATCAAACGCCAACGCCGTGGGGAGTTATCTCCTGACGAAGAAAGGTTGATTCACGTCACAATCAATGGAATTGCGACTGGACTGAGAAATTCAGGCTGATGAAGAATAAAAAATCGGAAATAGTCCGATTTTTTTATATTTTTGTAACCAGAAACGCTTTCAATTCGTTATACTAGTGAAGGAAGGGGGATGAGAATATCAAATTAGATGATTATGAAAAAGTCTTGATTGCCTTTGCGAAAGAAATCGTCTATTATCTGCAAGGCTCAGGCGTTCCAAAAGAGCAAGCAGAAGACGTTGTTCAAGATGTTTTTATCAAAATGCTAGAGTCTGATTTTGTCATCCCTGCTGAAAAAATGCGAGCTTGGATGTATCGTGTGTCTATTCGCCGTTATATTGATAAATACCGGCGTGATAAGCATTATATGGAAATCCTGAGACGAGATTTTTTTACAAAGGGAAATCAATTGATTGTTGAAGGATCAGACTACGACTTTCTCATGGAGGAGGTGGAAAAGTTGCCCACACAGGATAAAATCATGTTGGACCTTTATTATTTTCAAGGGTTTTCAACAGGAGAAATAGCAGAAGTACTCCATTATTCTAAGAGCAAAGTCAAAGTTCAGCTCATGCGCAGTCGAAAGAAACTTCGACAGATTTTGGAAAAGAAAGGATATCATCATGGAAACATTTGAAATCGTTGCGAAGAAAAGTAGGAGAAGAAATACAAAGAAAATTCTTTTATTATCAATAGCAGTTGTGTTATCTGTTGTCGGTATTTACACAGCTACAAGAACCATATTGGAGAAAATGGCAATACATCATATGACAGAAGTCACGAACTATTATGAAAATAGATCGCAAATTGCTTATCCAAATATTTATTCAAGCAATAATATTCATGCTACAAATGATTTTTCCAATTTATATCAATTGACTCGTTCTAAAGATTTAGACGGAGTTATCGTTCCCTATGATACTGTAACCGCATCAGCTGGACCAAATTTTGAAAAAATTGATCACATGGCTGATTCTGTAATCCTTAGTAGTGGTGTTAATAATAATGTTATGGCATTTAATGCTGGGCGACGTGTAAAGATTCCTCTTTTTTTTAACATAAAAAATAATGATGAAACCGACATAATGGCAAAGCCATCCCAAGAATTACCTCTAGTTTCTGAAATGAAAGGGCAATTAGTCGAAGTAGCTGTAACTTTTGATAAACCTTATACTTATTCTGAATTACAAACCATGCTGCCTTCCAATTTGAAAGCTAATTGGTATTGGCTTGGTACATACTCAAACTATAATACTGCAAGCTTGGATATTAGTAACTTATTTGGTTTTAAAGTAATCAAAGATGATATAAAATATAGCTTCGATGTTTTTCAAACACATCTTAAAAATTCATTAAAAGATAAGCATGGTTTAATAAATATAAGTACTTCAAAAGGGGAAATTTATAGTACAAAAAAAGAATTGGATTATCTTAATAAGACATTTAAAAATATTGAAAATTGTAAATTCTCAGGTGTCATCTTGACAGGAAAAGCTGAAAATTTTGCACAGTTGGAAGGTAAGGAGTGGATTTATGCATCAAGCATTGGAGCTTCTATACCAAATCAACCATACTACAAGTTGGACAAAGAATAAATTGATAAAAAAGGCGTAAAACACTTGCAATTTGAAGAAAATTTGATAAAATAATAAAGAAAGTTAGACTGTATTGCCTACTGTCTATCTATAAAATATATTTTATTGGAGGCTTTTACTCAAATGGCAAAAGAAAAATACGATCGTAGTAAACCACACGTTAACATCGGTACAATCGGACACGTTGACCATGGTAAAACTACCCTAACTGCAGCTATCACGACTGTACTTGCACGTC
Organism: Streptococcus sp. AS20; assembly: GCF_000524255.1. Classification (NCBI taxonomy): domain Bacteria; kingdom Bacillati; phylum Bacillota; class Bacilli; order Lactobacillales; family Streptococcaceae; genus Streptococcus; species Streptococcus sp. AS20. The sequence continues at coordinate 72,289 of NZ_JANS01000013.1, forward strand.
GTCTTCCAAGTTCAGTTAACCAACCAAAAGATTATTCATCTATTGATGCTGCTCCAGAAGAACGCGAACGCGGAATCACTATCAACACTGCACACGTTGAGTATGAAACTGCTAAACGTCACTATGCTCACATCGATGCTCCAGGACACGCGGACTACGTTAAAAACATGATTACTGGTGCTGCTCAAATGGACGGAGCTATCCTCGTAGTAGCTTCAACTGATGGACCAATGCCTCAAACTCGTGAACATATCCTTCTTTCACGTCAAGTAGGTGTTAAATACCTTATCGTCTTCATGAACAAAGTTGACTTGGTTGACGATGAAGAATTGCTTGAATTGGTTGAAATGGAAATCCGTGACCTTCTTTCAGAATACGATTTCCCAGGTGATGAAATCCCAGTTATCCAAGGTTCAGCTCTTAAAGCTCTTGAAGGTGATGAAAAATATGAAGACATCATCATGGAATTGATGGATACTGTTGATGAATACATTCCAGAACCAGAACGTGACACTGACAAACCACTTCTTCTTCCAGTCGAAGATGTATTCTCAATCACTGGACGTGGTACTGTTGCTTCAGGACGTATCGACCGTGGTACTGTTAAAGTCAATGATGAAGTTGAAATTGTTGGTATTCGTGACGAAATCCAAAAAGCAGTTGTTACTGGTGTTGAAATGTTCCGTAAACAATTGGACGAAGGTCTTGCTGGAGATAACGTAGGGGTTCTTCTTCGTGGTATCCAACGTGACGAAATCGAACGTGGACAAGTTCTTGCTAAACCAGGTTCAATTCATCCACACACTAAATTCAAAGGTGAAGTTTACATCCTTACTAAAGAAGAAGGTGGACGTCATACTCCATTCTTCAACAACTACCGTCCTCAATTCTACTTCCGTACTACAGACGTTACAGGTTCAATCGAACTTCCTGCAGGTACTGAGATGGTAATGCCTGGTGATAACGTAACAATTGATGTTGAGTTGATCCACCCAATTGCCGTAGAACAAGGAACTACATTCTCTATCCGTGAAGGTGGACGTACTGTAGGTTCAGGTATGGTTACAGAAATCGAAGCTTAATTCAGTTAAGTTCCCAGATGAACAATTAAAGTCAGACAAACGAGCTCCGCTATTGCGGGGCTTTCTTTTTTATGATTTCATTAGACTCAGTCTTTATTTCTCTATTAAATTATGGTAAAATGATAGATGTAAATAAAAAAAGAAGAGGTATGTGAAATGTCACGTAAACCATTTATCGCTGGTAACTGGAAAATGAACAAAAATCCAGAAGAAGCTAAAGCATTTGTTGAAGCAGTAGCTTCTAAATTGCCTTCATCAGAACTTGTTGAAGCTGGTATCGCAGCTCCAGCCCTTGACTTGTCAACAGTTCTTGCAGCTGCTAAGGGTTCTGATCTTAAAATTGCCGCAGAAAACTGCTATTTTGAAGATGCTGGTGCTTTCACTGGTGAAAACAGCCCTAAAGTGTTGGCTGAAATGGGCACAGATTATGTTGTAATTGGTCACTCAGAACGTCGTGAATACTTCCATGAGACAGATGAAGATATCAACAAAAAAGCAAAAGCAATCTTTGCAAATGGGATGCTTCCAATTATTTGTTGTGGTGAAACACTTGAAACTTATGAAGCAGGTAAAGCTGCTGAATTCGTAGGTGGACAAGTTTCAGCCGCTCTTGCTGGCTTATCAGAAGAACAAGTTTCTTCACTTGTTATCGCATATGAACCAATCTGGGCTATTGGTACTGGTAAATCAGCTAGCCAAGATGACGCACAAAAAATGTGTAAAGTTGTTCGTGACACAGTTGCAGCAGATTTTGGCCAAGCAGTAGCGGATAAAGTTCGTGTACAATACGGCGGCTCAGTAAAACCTAACAATGTTGCTGAATACATGGCTTGCCCAGATGTTGATGGCGCTCTTGTTGGTGGTGCATCACTTGAAGCAGAAAGTTTCCTTGCGTTATTAGACTTTGTGAAATAATTCTTATAAAAAGTGATCAGCTTGCTAGACTTTTATAGCAGGCTGATTTTAAAATGGAGAACAAAAGTGAGAAAGAAAAGTTTATTTTATTTAACAAGCACAGCTATTTTAATTGCAGCTAGTTCGCATCAAGTTTTTGCCGCTGAATCCGTAAAAGCTTCTACTTCAGAAACAACAGTAGAGCTCAATAAACAAGAAGCTGATTCTTCACCTAAATTCCAAACAAAAGAAGCTACTCATACATCTCCAGTAAATCAAGTAACTTCATCTTCTTCATCTGAAAATGAAGTAACTGATTCCTCGACTGCTTTAACTGAGGCTAAAGCGTCTAAAGAAAAATCAGTTGTGAAAGAAAATCCAGTAGTTGCAAATGAGACTAAAAAAGACAATAAATCAACTTTTTTTGCTGCGCAAAATAATCAAGCAACAGCTAGGAGTAATACTGATGCACAAGTGAAAAAATCAACTTTTGTAGATGTCAGTAGTCATAATGGTCACATCAGCAAAGAAGATTATCAGCGCTTAGCTGAAAAAGGAGTAAGTGGCGTTGTTGTTAAACTAACAGAAGGAACGAGCTATAAAAATCCTTATGCAATTTCTCAATCACAAAATGCACAAGCTGCGGGTATGCAAGTCTCAGCTTATGCTTTTTCTCACTATACTAATGAAGCAGAAGCAAGAGCAGAAGCGCGCTATTTTGCAAAGGAAGCAAGGAGATTAAAACTTCCGTCATCAACTGTTATGGTAAATGATATTGAAGATTCCGATATGCTTTCGAATATCAATACAAGCACTCAAGCTTGGGCGGATGAAATGCGGCGTATGGGTTTTTCCAATTTGATGTACTATACAAGTGCAAGTTGGCTTGATCGAAACAATCTCAGAACGAAAGGACCAATCCAAACAGAGAGGTTTGGTTTAGAGAATTTCTGGGTAGCCCAATATCCAACTTCAAAATTAAGTGCTGATGATGCAAAAACATTGAAATATAATAGTGAAGCAGGGGCTTGGCAGTTTACTTCGCAAGCTGAGTTGCTACCTGGTCGCCACGTGTTTGATCAAAGCGTTGATTATACTGGACGTTTTACTGATCATGCACCTATTGCAAAAAATGCTTTATCCGGAACGATTACTATTAAAAATAATAATCCTGAAACAGGAACCTTTGATGTGATTGTCTCAAATGTCGGTGCACCTTATGGCGTTCGTGAAGTGAAAGTGCCAATTTGGTCCAGTGTCAATGGTCAAGATGATATTATTTGGTATACAGCTGCTAGACAATCTGATGGAACTTATAAAGTAACGGTTAAGGCAAGTAATCACAAAAACTCGGTTGGTGAGTATAATATCCATCTTTACTATGTTCAAAATGATGGCCAATTAGTTGGTGTGACTGGAACGAAAACAACTGTATCCATTGGTAAGCCCAAAGGAACAATTACCATTCAAAACAACAATCCCAATACAGGAACCTTTGATGTGATTGTATCAGGA
>NZ_JANS01000014.1:0-5898 GCF_000524255.1 Streptococcus sp. AS20
CTAATCGCCCACCTCGCTTGCCATGACTGTTAAGGTATCTGAAATCTCTTGGAACATCTGCCGCTCCGTCTTGTCGCCTCGGAAAATCTGATTGTACAAAATTCCATCCTTGATAAAGAGCACACGTTTGGCGCGACTTGCCGCCGCTGTCGAATGCGTTACCATGAGAATGGTTTGTCCGCGGTCATTGATGTCATCAAACACATCTAGAAGCGCCGCAGAGGATTTTGAATCTAACGCTCCAGTTGGCTCGTCCGCTAATAAAATCTCCGGCTCAGTAATAATCGCTCGTGCCACTGCCACCCGTTGCTTTTGACCACCTGAAATTTCATAGGGAAATTTTTCTTGCAGTTGGTTAATTCCCAATTCGTTACAAATTGTAACTAGCTTTTGCATCATTTCCGTGATGGGACGGCGCGATAAGACGAGTGGCAAGAGAATATTGTCCTTGACTGACAGTGTGTCTAACAGATTGAAATCTTGAAAGACGAAACCTAATTTCTCCCGCCGGAAGCTAGAAGCTTGACTGTTTTTAATCGTTGCTGTATCAGTACCGTTGAGAAAGACGCGTCCTTCGGTTGGCTTATCCAGCATGGCAAGAATATTCAAGAGAGTAGATTTCCCAGAACCAGACTCCCCCATAATGGCGACATAATCGCCTTTTTCCACTGTGAAATGAATGTCTTTCAGCGCTTCTACTTGATTACCTTGAAAGCGCGTTTTATAAATCTTTTTAACATGTTGAACATCTAATAATGTCATCTTTTTCTCCTAACAATTTCTTATAAGACTATCATACTGAAAAGAAAAGCAACTTTCCATACTTTAACCTTTCATTTTTTCACTTTATCTTACATTTTTGTAAGATTGCTTGCATCTGTACTGATATAAAAGGTATATCTCAATGACTATATTGCAGCCAGAAATAATATTGACTAGTTGCACAACCCATTTTCGTCTTTTCAATCTCCTCTTTGGAAATCTTTTCTGTTCTTGCAATGGATTTTTTCTTTAATAAATTTGTTTTCATGATCTGCCTCCTTGTAAAAGTTGAATGTCATCAGAAATTCTTATAAACTTTCTGTTTTTCTTTACATTTATATGATACAACTCCAAGCACAGCCTTACCATAACTTAACCTTTCATTTAGGCTCTAAAAACTTACATTTTTGTAAGAAAAAAGGCTTGAACATGTGTTCTCAGCCTTCTGAATATAACCACAATATCGAACTTATTCTCTTGTACGATTTCTTCTTAATTTTACAAGTGCCACATTGATTTTCTTCATTTTTAGATAAATATCTAATCGAACGAACAGCCAAATTAAAATGTAGATAACAATAAAATCCAACCAAAATTCAGTCCGTGCCAGATTAAAAGCCCAACCATTATAGACCATCATGACACTAACCACCATTAAAGTAAGAAAAAAATGAATCGTCAACTGCAGCAAATAAGAAAAATGGTCAACCTCAAATAGTAAAGTAAACAAACCAATCAAAGCACTCATTATCAAGATGCTGATGATATTAATGGTTGTCACTGGTGATTGCTGAATACGAAAAGCCAAGACAAGTAAATAAGTTAAGGAACCAGTACGTAGACCTTCTAGCATAGATACTACAATTTTTAATGTTTGCTCCTTTCTACAAACCAAGATAATCCATTAGTAATCTGATGTATATTCAACTAACACTTGATTTAATATTGTTCGTCAATCAAGCTGTCATACTTCCCGAAAAGCTATCCGACAATGATAGTAAATGGTCAATATTGATAACATCATGTTTAGAAATCTGAATAAAATTTTTACGATTAATCCGACTTACAATGAACCAGCTCATCAGGAGCGATCTTTTGATATAAGTCACATCAGACTTCACGAAGCTGTGGCATACTGAGTTGAAGAGGATGACGACTCGATGTATAATAGAAAATGTCCATTTGGTTTACCTCTCTGCTTTTTTTCTTCACTTGCGGTGTACACCAAATGGGCTTTTTTGTGAAGCAAAATCAACTAGCAACAGGGGGAGTATGTTTCTTTCGTTGTCAATAAGGTGCCCATTTTAGTTGAATCCCCATCATCTTTTTAAAATAATCTTGCGCTGCTATATTATGATGAAAAGTAGTAGCTAAGTTATCTTTCATCATTACTTGCCTAAAGAGAGACGCAACATAAGTAGAGGGGGTACATTTCATAATCATTTGAGCAAACGATGGCAGAACTCCTGTTGGAATGTAAGTTCCAACTCAGAAGCCAGAAGCAGCTCCGATAATTGTTGCTAACTTTCCAAGCGTATCTACTGATTTGAAACGATTCACAAGAATACCATTAAAAATAGAACATAAGAGTGCATTGAGCACCATAATAAGGAGGATCTGAGGCAGCAAAGTCCAATAAAAGATAATCTGATCTTCCCAGATAAAGTAGCCTTCCATGACAGCAAACATAATGATTTGCATCAAAACTCCAATAAAGGTCGTACTCAGAAGGTAACTGATAGACAAGCCCCAACGTCCCAAGTCTGTCAGAATCAAATCTTGTGTTACTTTGCTTTCTCTATCTTTTGCTAGTTGAGAGAAACTGGAAAATGTCGTGGCCAATCCTGTAATGGCAGGCGTTCCACTAATCAGCAACGAATCCAATAACTGATTGGTATGAGGGACTTGGCTCCAAGAATCCTTGATATTTGCTTTCAAAAAACTAAGTACAAAATAAAGGAAATCATAGCTCCAAGAAGCGATAAAATTACCCCACTACGATTACGAAAATAGAGTAAGAAATTTCTTTTAATGAGCATCATCATGTTAACGTACCTCTCTTCCTGTCAACGCCACAAAAGCATCATCCATTGTCCCTGGGCGAAATTCAAATTGCCGAATAAAAGAACGACCACATGTTAGAAGTTCTAAAGCCATTCCTGTCGTTTCTGGATGTATCAAAAATTCATTTGGTCTGACTTCCTCAAAAGAAATATTTCCTTCCATAATTTCTTTAAATTCAGCAGAATTCATCACAAATACCTTCAGAAAATTCTGAGCGTATTGTTCCTTAATTTGATCAGTAGAGCCTTTGGCAATGACTTTCCCATAATTCAAATATAAATCATATCCGCATCATCAGCTTCATCTAAATAATGAGTAGTTAAGATAACAGTCATTTTTTCTTTCATTTGTAAGTGATGTATCAAGTCCCATATAACCTTTCTGGTTTGAATATCTAAACCTGTAGTTGGTTCATCAAGAAAGAGAACATCTGGGTTATTCAATAAAGCACGTGCGATATCTACTCGTCGCTTTTGCCCACCTGATAAAGTCCCATATAATTGTGTTGAAAATTTTTTCAACCCTAATTGCTCAATTAAACTATCAACTTTTCCTTTGTCAATCATATTATATTGACCTGCCCTAATGTCTAAATTTTCTCGTACTGTTAGCATATCATCCAAAACGCTATTTTAGAAAACAACGCCTAATTTAATGTTACTATTATACAAGATCTCTCCTGTTGTAGGTTGTAAAAGTCTGGTTAACATTTGAATTGTCGTGGACTTTCCAGCACCATTTGGTCCTAAAATAGCCGTAAAGCTCCCTGTTTCAATCTGAAGATTCAGATCATGAACTACTCTCTTGTTACCATAGACTTTACTAAGATATCGTGTTTCTAGTATCATAACGTTCCTCCAATAGATTTTATGAGCTTATCATACTCCTCATTTTTTAAAAAATCTCGTATTTTTGGATAAGAGGTTTTGCTGGCTAGACAAGAGGTCAGAATTGCAAGATAAAACCACTCGCCAAAAGACGAATGGTTCAAAATACTTATCTTGCTATGATTTTTCGATAACTTCTAGATGTTAACATGAAAACAAGAATATAAACGAGTAGGAAAATCCCGCAGGTTGTAATGGTTGTTTGGATTAAAAGTGCTACATTTGTTGCGCCTAAGAGGGCTACAATCAGCTGCAACATGTGAAAGGCAGCAGCAATGTGAAGAAAGGCAAAAATAAGTGGCAAGAAGAAGACTGTTAAAATCTGCTTGCGAATGGTTGCCTTGGTTTGCTTTTCATCTAAACCGACTTTTTGCAAAATAACAAATCCTTCCCGGTCTTCGTATCCTTCAGAAATTTGTTTGTAGTAAATAACCAATACTGTTCCCAGCAAGAAAATCACTGATAAGAAGATACCAATAAAGAGGAGAGTCCCTGTTACACCTTGGTATTCTTTTTCAATCCTTTTACGTTCAGAAACACCAACGCCTCCTTTTTCTTGACCTTGCTGCTCATGAATCGCATCGAAAAGACTCTCTTGAAGTTTGACCTTTTTATCAGAAGATTGAATGCCTATAAAATAAGTGTAGGCTTCTTTAAGACCAATTTGATTAGGCTGATTAACCACCATATAGATAAATTTTTGTGATATGAAGTTAAAGTCAGTACTAATCTTTCCATGTGTGAAATCTGTTGTCAGATACTCTTTTATTTTCCAGGATTTTCCGTTGATTGTGATAGCTTGTTTTTGATTGATTTGAAGATTTTTGGTATAAAGGAGCGCTTCATCATCAGCTAAATGAACTTTCCTTCCTGTCATTTTTTCGTATTCTTGACGACTGATAATAAGAAAACCTCCAAACATTTTTTGAGCTTCTTCTATGCCTAGTTGCTTTGTATTTTCAGAAACTGTTAATTGGTTTCCTTTGATTTTTGAAATAGTGGAAATTTGATAACTATAATCTTCATACTGAGCATTGCGTATTCCCTTTTTGCGCACGACGTCTTTCACCGCCTGTAAAATTGCAGCATTTTTATCTGTCGTTGTTTCACCTGTAATCGAGATATTGTAATCCTTTGGATACAAAGAAGTCATGTAATCTTTCCCGCCAACATAAATATTAAGCGAGCCCACCAGTGTTACTAAGAGCATGGTTGAAAGAATGGAAATCGTTGCTAATCCAGCTGCATTCTTGCGCATACGAGAAATCAAATTAGAAACCGAAATAAAATTCTGCGTTTTGTAGTAGTATCTTTTTCTTTTCTTTAAAAATTGCAATAGTGTAATCGTTCCTGCATTAAAAAGGAGATAGGTTGCTAGCACAACCATGAGAACTGCGATAAAAAAATTCAAAATTGCGGCAACTGGTTTCTCAACTGTGAGGGCAATGTAATAAGCCATAGCTAGCAGTCCCAGTCCTAGGAATGTTTGCAAGCCAAGGAAGCGTCCCTTTTTTTCTCCAGCTTTCTTTTCTCTCATCAAATGAAGCGAGCTGTAACGAAGCAGGCGTATAGAGTTTAACAAGAGAATGATCGCAAAGGCAACACTCAGACTGACTAGAACAGTAAAGACATTCAACCATTGAAAAGTTGAAGCAATGACGACTTTCAGACCCATAAATTTCAATAGAACAGCAAACAATAATTTGTCTAAAACGAGACCCAAACCAAGTCCTAGCCCCACAGTTACTAAAGCAAAATAAAACAGTTCAAAGAAGGTCATCAGAAGCAACTGGTGCTTTTCCATTCCTAAAATGGTGTAAACTCCCAGCTCTTTGGAGCGATTTTTCATGACAAAGCTATTGGCATAGGTCACGAGAATCAAGACGGCAATCTGAATTACCCAAATTCCAAATTGCAAGGTCGTACGAGCAGCCGATCCACCATAAGTAGATTCCAGATTAGGACTATAAGCTAACGATACAAAACTATATAAAATTGCTGTCGCTACAATGGTTGCCAGAGCAAAGGGATAGTATAAGCTCCGATTTTTTACCAAGTTTGAAAGTGCAAGTTTATTGGTTAGTTTGAACATAATCGCCCACCTCGCTTGCCATGACTGTTAAGGTATCTGAAATCTCTTGGAACATCTGCCGCTCCGTCTTGTCGCCTCGGAAAATCTGATTGT
>NZ_JANS01000015.1:0-90952 GCF_000524255.1 Streptococcus sp. AS20
CCTGTTCAATCTCCAATTGCCATTCTGCTAAAGACCTAACAATCGGGTGCTCAATGTCAAACATTGCATTTAGAACAAAGATTCAAGTTTCAATAGTTCCTCGGATGGCTAAAATGCTGGATTGTTATGCTCATCGGCGCTCTCCATATTTTTACGAAGTGGCGTCCAAAGATGAACCCCCTTTGCCTCCAAGCGTTCTTTCAGCTCTTTACTTAGGTATCCCAAATCTCCTAAAACGCGAGAACAAAGGACGGTCTCCAGTAATTCTTCTGCTACCTGAATATCATGGACTGAGGCAAGGGTAACCAGATAATCCAAAATATAGCTCGACACTGTCACCGCCAAATGCACTTTCAAACCGTAAGACCACATGTTTTTGAAAGTACAGTAACCAATGTTGACCACCTCATTCAAGAACTTGATCCGATGATTTCTGACAGGCTAGCAAAGGAGGTGGACTGGAAAACTGTCGATGATGACCAATTCATCAAAATCTAGCTGATTGAAATAGGGGCGAATCAACCGAAGCAGGGGCGTCAGATAACGAGCATGGCGATAAAAGCAGCTTCTCTCCAGTCCGGTGAATCCGAAGAAATTGCAAATCAATTGGTAAAACCTTCGCTGTGACTTCATTCCAATTTCTGCCTGGAACAGCATTAAGGTCAAAACAGAAACATCTGAAACCTTGCATTGCTCTACATTCTTACGATGAACCAGCTCATCAGGAGCGACTTTTTGATATAAGTCACATCAGACTTCACGAAGCTGTGACATACTAAGTTGAAGAGGATGATGATTCGGTGTATAATGGAAAGTGTCCATTTGGTTTACCTCTCTGCTTTTTTCTTCACTTGCAGTATACACCAAATGGACTTTTTTGTGAAGCAAAATCAACTAGCAACAGGGGTATATAGTATTTTAAAACAAGACTTCTGTAAATTTGACAACTATACTTTGTGCCTATGTAAACAATATATCATTTCTTTTAAAATTTATCGGGGCAAAACTAGAAACGATTATGATTTTGCTTAACTTCCTCATCTAGACAATTTTATTGTTTATTTACAAATCGCTTTAGAAACTGAACAAGAATAATCCAGAGTATAAAACTAATAAGCACAATATAGAGCCAAGCATTCTTATCACTTGACCAAGGCAGTGGCACATTCATTCCAAAGAATCCTGTAATAACTGCCAATACTGCCAATAAGACTGAAATAATAGTTAATAGAGCTAAATTATCGTTTAGATTGTTGTTCAAAATATTGTTGTACGAGCCTGACAATTGATTGAGAACTTGAGCAATCAAATCTGTCATAGCGACGAGTTGACGAGCTTCAATCATGACATCATCAAACTGCTCTTTTTCAATCTCATCTAAATGGCGATAAATGGCATGGCCTTTAATATGCTCCAAAAGCATGCGGTTCTGCTTGGTAGCAGCAACCAGATAGACCATAGAGGTTTCTAAATCCGCTAAAGCAAAGAGATTTTTTTTAGTGGTTGTTTGGTGCAAAAGATGATTGATGTTATCTTTTGTTTCGTCCATTTGTTCAATCACAGGATAATAAGAATTACACACTAATTCTAAACTAGCAAATAGAAATTTGTAAACTGTAACTGGTTCATGGTGTTCAACATAATTTTTCATCATATCTACAACATAAGTATTTTCCTTATTGCTAATGGTAATGAGCCGATCCTGCTGTACCACAAAGGTCATAGGGACTGTTTCATAGTAATTTTTAGCTCTTTTTAAATTGAGTACATTGAAAATAAAAACAACTGTTCCTGTCTCACGATTATAGTCCATGTGGGCGCGTTCATTTTTATCCAGTGCATACTCAATTGTTTCTTCATCAATATTGTATTTTGTATAAGAACCTGGGTGTTGACTCAAAATATCTGCATCCAAATTTATCCAGGCCATTCCACTCTGTAATTTCTTTTCGATAAACACTACTTTCCCCTTTCACTATCAATGGAAAAGGACTGAGAGAAGAAAGCTCAATCCTTAGGAAAATTTAATATATACAATTCAGTAAATCTTTATATCTTGTAGCAACTAACCTAGCGAGCCTATTTTATTATAACTATGATGCTGCTATACACGGTCTGTAATCAGATAGTTTTGGTACGTCACATCTTCTCTTCCAACTTGACATCCGGATACTTGTCTGCGAACCAGCGAAGAGCAAAGTCATTATCAAAAAGGAAGACAGGCTGGTCAAAGCGATCTTTAGCTAAGATATTGCGACTTGAGGACATACGCTCATCCAGGTCATCTGGTGAAATCCAGCGGACTGTCTTTTTACCCATTGGGCTCATAACCACTTCAGCATTGTATTCATTTTCCATGCGGTGCTTGAAGACCTCAAACTGGAGCTGACCGACAGCTCCTAGCATATACTCGCCAGTTTGGTAATTGGTATAAAGCTGAATGGCCCCCTCTTGTACCAGCTGTTCAATCCCCTTATGGAAGGATTTTTGCTTCATGACATTCTTGGCTGCAACCTTCATAAAAATCTCTGGGGTAAAGGTTGGCAAAGGTTCAAATTCAAACTTGTTCTTGCCCACAGTCAGGGTATCACCAACCTGATAAGTCCCGGTATCGTAAACGCCGATAATATCACCGGCCACAGCATTGGTGACATTTTCCCGGCTTTCGGCCATAAACTGGGTGACATTAGACAGCTTAGCGGACTTGCCAGTGCGAGGCAGATTGACACTCATACCTCGCTCAAACTCACCAGAAACGATACGGACAAAGGCAATACGATCGCGGTGGCGCGGATCCATATTGGCCTGAATTTTAAATACAAAACCTGAAAAGTCTGGGCTGAGCGGCTCGACTTCTTCACCGTCTGTCTTCTTATGGCCATGTGGTTCCGGAGCAAACTTAAGGAAAGTTTCTAAGAAAGTCTGCACGCCAAAGTTGGTCAAGGCTGAACCGAAGAAAACCGGGGTCAATTTACCAGCCAAAATCGCTTCTTCTGAAAATTCATTTCCAGCTTCTTGTAAGAGTTCGATATCCTCCTTGACCTGATCATAGAAAGGATTGGAAGCAAAAAGTTTATCCCCATCTTCCAAAGAAGCAAAACGCTCATCGCCTTTGTACAGTTCTAGACGTTCATTATAGAGATCATAGAGACCCTCAAAACTTTTTCCCATACCGATTGGCCAGTTCATTGGGTAGCTAGCAATGCCTAGAATTTCTTCCAGTTCTTCCAGTAGATCTAAAGGTTCGCGACCATCTCGATCCAGCTTGTTCATAAAAGTGAAGACTGGGATATTGCGATGTTTGACAACCTCAAAAAGCTTCTTGGTCTGTGCCTCAATACCTTTAGCTGAGTCAATGACCATGACCGCTGCATCCACCGCCATCAAGGTTCGATAAGTATCTTCTGAGAAATCCTCATGCCCCGGCGTATCCAGAATATTGACCCGTTTGCCATCGTAGTCAAACTGCATAACAGAGGACGTCACAGAAATTCCCCGCTGCTTCTCAATATCCATCCAGTCGGACTTGGCAAAGTTTCCGGTCTTTTTCCCCTTGACTGTCCCAGCCTCACGAATCTCGCCCCCAAAGTAGAGCAACTGCTCAGTAATAGTCGTCTTCCCCGCATCCGGGTGGGAGATAATAGCAAAAGTCCGTCGCTTCTTAATTTCTTCTTGTAAAGTCATCTTTTTCTCTTTCTTTCATTTTAGAATAATCATGAATGTTAGCATCTACTTTTTATTTTTACATCGGAATCCCTGATCCTTTTAACTTATCTATTATAGCGGATTTAGCGCTTTTTTTCAATAATCTAAGGTTTGTAAATAATAGGTTAAGATATGGCTCATATAACAATTATTTAAAAAAATCCACTTTGTAAGGTGGATTTTTTGATAAGCAACTTTCTTCTTCCTATAAATCAGACAGAATTAAAAGTCAAACAAATCATCTTGGAAGAATTCATTCATTGGCTTCCAGTATTCTCTATCATTGATATCCTCTTTCCATACAGTATTGTTAAAGAGTAAGCCCGTCACATCGCCAGCAGTATTGACGATTGGACGGACAAAAGCAAAACGCGCCCCATTTGGATTGGTGTCCTTATTTTCAGACCACTCTCGGATTGCTTTGAATTTTGCTTCTGAGTATGTGTCAATATTTTGTTTCTTTCCACCTTTAGTTTCAACGACATAGGTCCGACCATCTGTCCCTAAAAAAATATAATCCGGGAAAAAGCCTTCTTTCTTTTGCCCATACGCAACTGAGAAATAGTTATCTCCTCGGTCCTTGCTGCGGTACCACCACTTGACTTGTTGGCTGCTTTCAAGCCATTCTTCAAAGGCTTTTTCTGGCTTTGAAGTTGTCACCCAATTATTTCTGCCGTAACCTTTGTAAACATTTTTTGAGAAAACTTCTCCGGCTTCATTTTTCAAAGTTTGATACATTTCATTCTTAGGAAGAACAAAAGAAACAAGGTCCAATTCATTATGACTGATACCGTATTCCAAAGACAACTGTTTATCAAACAGTCCCTGTGCATCTGCATTTTTAGCAGTTTCACGAAGAAGTCTGTAATTATTGATGACAAAAGCCATAAATTCAGACGGTTTTAAACTTAGAAAACGCTTGGTAGGTTCTTCGCTGCGATTTGAAAATAATTCCAGTAAGATATGATTGACATCACTAGGTCTATCTCGGTAAAGATATTTTTGGATGGCTTGTTCAGCATTCAGTAGATCCAAACGATTGTCACGAAGATTGACAGGCATTTTAATATCAAATGCCATTAGCTGTTCAGTAACGATATCTCGCTCTAATTTATCAGATTTAACTAAATATTGAAGAATTGTTGTTCCAAAAATATAACCGTAACTCTCTAATTTTTCTTGATTTTGCTTGCCGTTTTGTTCTACTAGACCATAGTCATTTTTGAACTGCTTGCGAAGTGCTTGAATGACTTCACTGTTTGTCAAACCGGCTCGTAAATTTGGTTTTACTGAAGTAAGTTGGAAATCAGGTGCTTCCTCTTTCAGCTCATAAGTCGCAATATAAGCCCCTTCTCCTTTTTTCAAGACATCTGCTATATATTTCTGGTCGTTCGAGTAGATGAAAGCGTTGTCTAACAAGGGATTATCATAATGCTTTTGCCCAGGCATTCTGCGAATACGACCAATAGTCTGCAAAGTAAAATTGGGTTCAGTATTGAGACGCAGCTTGACCAAAATTTTAGCTCGAGGCGCATCCCATCCGGTGGAAACCGCCTGCTTCATCAATAGATAATTAACAGGACTGTTCTCTTTTTCAATCGCAGTTATGTTAATTTTCTCATTAGCCAGCCAAGTCGCTACCTGTCCATCCTCCTGACCAATTTCAGATAGATAGTCCCTGACTTGTTTGATGAGGCTCTTGCGTTCCTCCTTATTTGCTTTTCTCTCATCAGGAAACTGAATCAATACCAATGGATTGATGGAAAGACCTAATTTTTCGTATTCTACCTTTACCTGACGGCGCTTATCATCCGCAAAATCCAAAAAATATTGGATCATATTATCCACAACATCTCCATCCACGCCATCTGGATTGAGCTCTACATTACGGACAATCAGCCCCTGAGCAATGACATCTTCATCATTGACCTGAACATTATCATAATCTGGTGATGATGATTTGGGTGTTGCAGAAGCTCTAATAATCTTATCTGCTTCAAATTTATTAATAATCCGCTGCGCTTTTTCCGTCTGATCGCGATGCTCTTCATCAATAATCAAGACAAAGTGCAGCCCCTTATGTTTAGCAACTTTGATAATATCGTCAAGATTTTGAGTCTCGCCCTCACGCAAGGCAATAGCCTTATCATTTTTGACACGTTCCCAATTCAGAAAAGTCGCTGTGCCAGCTTGAAAACCTCCAGTCAAGGCTTCATCTAAAGTAATAGATTTGACAAATTTCCCAATATCTTTGGCTTTATTCCAAGACTGCTCTTCCAATTCTCCATTTCCCGGTGTCAGCCAGACAAAGACGTAATCATAAGGATTGGGATTATACTCAATAATTCTGTCCATCAGTCTAATGAGCATGATAGTCTTTCCGGCTCCAGTAGGTGCATAAAAGACCGTTGTTTGTTTTCGAGAATAAAAAAACTTGTCTTGCAGGGTTTGAACTGCCTGCTCTTGAAAAGGAAATAGTTTCATTATAATCCTGCCTCTCTCATTTCTTTTGCAAAATAGTATTCCGGAACATCGACTAGTTCAATGCCTTCATACCGCACCCTGTCTTCTTTTTCCATCAAAGCATGGGAATGCCGACGGACATAAACTGTCTTAATGCCTGTCAAATCCAGCTCTCTGATTTCCGACAAAGTAAAGGCAACTGCCTTATCACTTTCCTCTAGGTCAATGGCATGCTCCAGCTCAATCAAGGTCTTCACATTATTGAGCAGGGCATATTCTAAATCTTCATCCTCTTTTTCGATGAATTGAGTTTTGAAATATTTGAGGTTATGCGGCAGATCCTCTTGGATATTTGCCAAACGTTTATAAGTTACTTCTTCGCAGATATTATTCTCATTGTTGGTGCAAAGAATATACTTGCGCTTGCCACCGTCTTCCTTGTTGAGCTGCGCTACCGCATGGCCTGTTGTGCCCGAACCCTCTCGTGTCAAGCGACTGACACAAAATTTATTGTCTATTTTTAGACAGCAAAAAGAGAGTGATTTCTCACTCCCTCTTGTGTCTATTTCCATATGATTTTTTGAACTATACTACCTTCACAGATAACTGACTCAACATACTTTTCCATAAGTTTCCGTGTAAGTTCATTATCTGTTACTACTTCTGTTTCATTAGAAGATAGTTTTATCTTTTCTTCAAGTTTCTCGATTTCCTTATCTATCTGGCTTTTTCTTTCTACAAACTTAACTTTCGTCATTTTACCAAGCTTATATTTTTCAAAATCAGCCATCTTCTTCGCCTGAAGCTTTTCTATCTTTTTCTCTATATTTTTAATGCTTATTTTTTCTTTGGGCTTTACTTCTGCTTCGCCATATTTCTCTTTAATAAGTGTAAGCACCTGCTTCTCTAACTTATCTACTCTTGAATTTTTATGTTCTACATTATTGCACTTGCAGATCCTACAATGAAAATACTTATGTATTCTCATACTTCCATCTGGTCGCTTAAATTTTGATTGAGTAAGTCCCAGAATATGGTTACAAGTAGGACATCTTGCAAATCCTTGTAATGGAGAATGCTTTCTCCATGGATAGTCAGTATTTTTCCCTTTTAGAAAGCTATTTTTTTCTTTAATTTCTTGAACCTTATCAAATTCTTCTCTTGAAATGATAGCTTCGTGGTGGTCATAAACTCTACCCCATTCTTCTTTAGGATTAAATTTAAAACTACTGGGATTTAATACCGATTTTTCTTGCATATTGAAGACATAAGTGCCTGTGTAATTTTCATTGGATAAAATATCTACCACTGTACCATTTGTCCATGTTGGTGCATCTCTTGTATCTGATGATACTATGTTATATTCATAATCCATATTGGTAAGTTCTTTTTTACGCTCGTTTGGTGTTGGTATATTCTCTTCATTCATAACTGCTGCAATCTTTCTCGATGCAAGTCCTGTAAGTGCTAAATCATATACCTTCCTCACAATCCAAGCTGTCTTTTCATCAATAATAATGTTGTGCTTATTATCCGGATCTTTCATATAACCAAATGGTGGACTCCAAGCAAGAAACTTTCCTTGCTTCTTTAGTTCCGTTGTAACGGTCTTTACTTTCTGCGAAATATCCTTTGTATAGAAGTCATATAACAACCCTTTAAACTGAATATCAAGATCTGTCCCATTTCCTTTTTCCTTAGCACTGTCATAGCCATCATTAATAGCAATAAATCTAATACCAAGAAACGGAAATATATTCTCCAGATAATCACCAAGGGTAATATAATCTCTCATAAACCTCGACAAGTCTTTTACAATTATGGCATTGATTTTACCATTCTTAACTTCTTCAAGCATTCTTTGAAAAGATGGTCTTTTCTCATTTGTCCCTGTATATCCATCGTCAACATATTCTTCTCTTTTGAAACTTTTAAATTCGTCATTTCTATCAAGAAAACCATTTAGGAAATACCTTTGGTTGATGATACTTTCGCTTTCATCTTTTTTCATCTGGTCTTCTACAGATAATCTGATATAAAGGGCAATCTTACTCATACTTTACACCTCCCATCAAACTATCCATATTAAATTTAAAGATGATTTCAAAGTTATGATTGCCATAAACAATTATCTTTTCTACTAAGCTATGAATTAAGTCAGTTGGTAGCTTTTCAACTTTTTTTACTGAAAATACATCTTTAATCCATTTAACTGATTTCTTTTTTTCTTTTTCAAGGTCTTTTACATTTCCCTCTGTAGAGATAACTTCGCTATTGATTGTTGCAATATGACTTAAAGCAATCTCCCTTTTCAGACTATATGTTTCTCTATCAAGTTTGCCTAAGCTATAGTCTTCATAGGTTTTTTGAATGATAATCTCCTCTTTTTCAATCTTGGCTTTCAATTTGAAAATATCCTTGTTTAATTCATCAATATTTTCGTCAAACTTTATGGAAACTCTTTCTATTAGCTTTGTCTTGCTTGTAGCCTTAGTAATAAATTCTGCTACCTTTTCTGACATTGCTTTATCTAAGTCTCTTTCCATAATAAAGACTCTAACCTCGTTATCTATCTTTCCTGTACAAGTATCATTTTGAAATGAGTAATAAAACCTATCATGGTTAATACCATAAATTCTTGTTCTTCGATAAAGTTCTTTGCCTGTTGCATTATTAAAGACTAAGCCTTTATATCTATTTTCATAATATCGTTTAAAGTTATGTTGTTCTGCTCCAAAAGCATGATTTTTTAAGCGTTCTTTTCTTCCATCTTGTATCATTTCAAAGTCTTCTTTTGAAATAATAGGTTCATGAGCATTTTCATAAATAATATGCTGACTTTCATCTACAAATTGTTGCTTCATTCCCTTTGCAAGATTCTGTTGCTTAACACCTTGTACTAAAGTTCCTGTATAAGCTTTATTCGTAAGCATTTTGGAAATAGTACTTTTATTCCACTGCGGATCACCATCCTGTCTATAAATTCTACCTGTTTTGTAGTAGACCATTCCTGTCGCATAGCCCTTTGTATTAAAGTGCTTTGCAATCTCATATTGGCTTTTCCCCTCAAGTGTCAATCGGAACATTTCTTCAACAATGAACCTAACATTCTCATCAACTTCTAACTTTTGTCCCTCTTTTAATTTCACTACCTTATATCCATAAGGTGGAACAGAACCAATAAAGTATCCATTTCTTGCCCTATTATGCTTACTTGTCTTTATCTTTACCGAAATATCTTTAGCATACATATCGTTGATGATATTCTTAAGAGTTACTTCAAATGATTTCTTAGAATCTAAATCCTTAACGGTATCAACCTTATCATTAACAGAAATAAACCTCACTCCCAAGAACGGAAATACCTTGTCTATGAGTCTTCCCATCTCAAGATATTCTCTTCCAAGTCTTGATAAGTCCCTTATGATAATACAATTAATTCTTCTTTCACGAATATCTTGCATCATCTCTTGAAACTGTGGTCTTTCAAAATTTGTCCCACTATATTCATAGTCTGTGTAAATATTTACGACTTTGATATTTTCCTTTAAAGCATACTCTTTACAACAAAGCACCTGTGTTTCGATAGACGATGATTTCTCACGCCATTCTTCTTTTCTTTCACTGGATAATCTTGTATATACTCCGGCTTTATAGAATACTTTTTGTGCTTGTTCTTCGTTTTTTCTTATATATCTTTTGGAAGTCCTTGCCATTAACAAACACCTCCAACTGCAAGCTTAGGTTCAACTCTTTCTAAATGCTCACCAAATAACTTGCCCATTGATATTAGTCTTGCCTTATGTGTATCCTTAGCTTCGACCTTATCACTATCTACAATCGCTTGAAGCAGATTCACTGTTTCAATATTGTTGAAGACAAAGTTAATTGCATTATCCTCTCCAATCTCAATACGATCTATAAAAGACACTAAAGACAATCGATTCAGTTCATCAGTTTCAGGATTAGGAACTATCTCAGAAACGAAACTACCTTTATCGTTTATCTTCATTTTCAGTTCATTTACGATATTTTGCTTTGTAATAATTTGTTTCTCAATTTCCCTAATCTTAATAAGATAATTTTTTCTAAATCGTTCAAATTCTTCAGTCGTTATAAGCTCTTCTTCTAAATCCATATAAAGAGATTGTCTAAGTCTTTCATATTTTCTTTTTTCTGCATTTAAAGACTCAAAATCAACTTTCACAGTAAATTTTGAAACATCTATTTTGCTAACTTTCTTAAGTAGCTCATTGTACTTAGATAGATAGTCATTTAGTGCGTGAATTGTTGCACCTATAACATAATCTTCTTTGATGCTATGCCTTGAACAGTCACCTGAATTGTTATACTCGGAACAAATATAGAAAACTGTATTTCTTACCTTTCGTCTAATCATCGGACTTCCACAATCTTTGCAGTAAAGCATTCCAGATAGGATTTGTGGCTTTTCCTTAGATCCTTTTACATCACGAAGTAGCATTTTGTTTGCTAGTGCAAAGATAGATTTTGATACTATGCTTTCATGAGCATTTTCTATTGCAATCCAGTCTTCTTTTGAAACATCTACTTCATGCTTTGATTTATAATTTAACTTTGCTGTTTTTCCTTGTTCTAGGACACCAATATAAACCTTATTTGAAATAATACGGTTTACCATTTTAGCATCCCACTTTGCTTTTTTCACAACAAAACCAGTATTGAAGTTATCACCACTATTTTCCTTATGCTTTGATGGTGTAACTGTTCCAATACTGTTTAGAAAGTCAGCAATAGCCTTTGAGGAATACCCCTCTATTTTCATATTAAATATTCGCTCAATAATATGAGCTACTTGCCTATCAACTACAAGCTGATGTTTATTCTTATCATCTTTCTTATATCCAAAAGGAGCAAATGATCCAATAAACTCGCCATTCTTCCTTTTCACCTCTTTTGATGATTTCACTTTCATAGAAATATCTCGACAGTAACTGTCATTGATAAAATTTCTAATCGGAAGTATTAAATGTGTATCACTAACATCTGCATTATCACTATCATAGTTATCATTTACAGATATGAAGCGAATACCTTTTTCAGGAAATATCTTTTGCAGATACTTCCCAGACTCAATATAATCTCTGCCAAAACGAGATAAGTCTTTTACCATAATGATAGAAAACTTTCCTTTATTCAGGTCATCAATCATATTCTTGAAATTTGGACGCTCAAAATTAGAACCACTATATCCATCATCTACATATTCATAAGATAGATCTATGTTCTTTTCTTTAGCGTAAGATTTGATTATTTGTCTTTGATTTGAAATAGAGTTACTTTCATTGCTGTCTCCATCTTCTCTTGAAAGACGAAGATACATACACGCAGTATTTCTCATAACAATCCTCCTAAAATGATATTTTGGCAAATAGTCATTTCGGAAGATTACTTCTACCACCTATATTTTACCGCACCCTATTTCTCTTTGTCAGCCCCTCAAATCCTGATACAGGATTTGCATAGATACATCTCAACAATATCAAGTAAATCAAGCTTTTCACTTTCGCTTGTAGAGTAGGTTATTTTCTTAGAATAATCATCTGCTATTTGCTTCTTATCCTTATCTTTTTTAACTTCTTTTTTCTTATTCATAGTCTTAACCTCACTATTTTTATAATAAGTTTTTTGACATTGGTAGGTGCATTGGCTGCTACATTGGAATCTCACCACCGCCCCTTATTAAGACGAGCCGGCTTAAACTATTGAAGTATCATTATCACCATTTGCATCACAGAGATAGATTGCCACATCTATCCTTTATGTATTCCTATTTATCACTCTTTTTCTTTTATCCTTGGCACTTACCAGTATTCATTTAAACCAATTTCTTAGCAGAAAAGTCTTGGCGTAGGTCATAATTCTCCACAAATGGATAACGTCCCACCTTGGTCTATTCAGTTGTCAAAGAACGATTGCCTAATGGCTGTAAGAGAGAATTCTTTTTAAATATCTTGAATTTTATTTCCTATCTTCTAAAAAATTAAAGAGGACAGATCTCCCTTCACTTTATAAAGGAAAATCTGCCCCCTGCTACAAGGTACTTAATCCAATAATTCTTCCAAAAGTTTCTTTAACTTCTTCAATATATTATTTTTTCTCCACTGTATGGCTTGATAGCTCACTTTCTTTTCAGTTGCAACACTTGATAGAGTTTCATCATTGAAATACAAGCGTTCAATAATATCTCTTTCTTCTGCATTGAGCCTTGATATAGCATTTCTGACTGCTTCAATCATCATCTGTGTTTCAACAATCTTTTCTACATCAACACTTTCATCAACAATATTATCTACAAAATGTCCGTCATGATCCAATGATGAAAAAAAGAGCAAGTGGTTTTTCTTGTCCACCTGCTCTAAATACTTCTCGTGTTCTCTTTCTCGCCAGTAGACTTTGTATATCTGCTCGCTGACTTTGACCTCTTGCCCATTGACATAAAGGTAATATTCTTTTGGCATTTTATTTCCTCCATTTCTTTTTTGTCTGCGTTTTTAGACAAAAAAGGAGGACTTCTGCACATAGGCATAATAAGTCCTCTGAAATGAAAGAAACTTGCTCTTTCTCTATATTTTAAATTTGATTTTTTATGATAATTACCAGTATCAAAAAGGTCTATTGTTTTTTTCTATATGAATAACAGACCCCAAATAATACATAGCAATTACCTCCATTATTTAATCCATTTTCCCCCACAAATAAAGATTGATTAAATCACTCCTGCTTTTTCAAAATGTTTTTTAAGTATCCTTGTTGCAACGAATGCTCCTATGCAGGCAAGAACAAAAGTAGCAAGTCCAAAGCCTACTGCCCACGAAACTTTGAAATAAGATAATGCTTCATTTATTTGTGCTTCGCTCATTTTCCATTTTGATGCTCTTTCCACAAAAGAAGCTGTTCCGAATAAAATCACAGGAATTACTGTTCCTAAAAAATCTGCTAATGCAAATGTCCCATATCCAATAATCATTCGTCCCTTGCTCTCATAATTTCCTATAATCAAATCACATATAATTCCACCAATTACAGCAAAGACTGCATGAGGTAAATGTCCTCCCGACAATGCAATTAAAGCAAGAAGCGTTCCTGATATTGTAAATACGCCCTTCTTTTTAACTTTCAAAGCCATAAGGATATAAACGGTAGCAGATACCATAAAGCTAACTCCTGAAGCAATAAATCCTCCAATAACTGTTGTTGCCATAGCAAATGCAACCGCCATGTATATGACAATTCCAATTGCATTAAAGATTCCGATTGTAATAAAATCACGACCATTCAATTTGTTTTTCATAAAAGTCCTCCTAATAAATTTTCTGTATTACTATCACAAGAGCAATCATCAATGCTCCTAATAGTCCAATCATTAAGTCTGTTTTTCTAAACCGCAATTCTGTTAATGTTACCCTCTTCTCATCACTATCAAGTCCTCTAATAAGTGCTGAAGCTGACAGTTCATCTGAAATCTTAATCATTCTCATTAAAAGCGGAACAAGCGTATATTCAATATATTTAATTGGATGTAGCAATGGGAAAAATCTGCTTGTTACAATTCCTCGAATCTTCATATTCTCTTTTAATGCCTTGAGTTCTATTTTTATAGTTGGTACAAATCTAAGCAAAACACTAAAAGGTATACCAATGCTTCTTGGTACTTTCATTCTATTTAACGCTTCCAGCATTTCACTTACACTTGTAGTCTTTGTTATATATCCACCAAACATAGCGATTAAGGTCATTCTTGATGCAAAGTAAATAAACATATATATTGCAAATACAATACTTGCTTCACAAAATTTTCCAAGCCCTAACTCTATGCAGTATAAAAGCACAAAAAACAAGATAAAGCGTAACGCTCTTTTCCACATACTGCTGTATACATACAGAAAAAAGGCAAAGACAATCAGTCCGAAAAGTAGAATTGTATCGCTTATAAAAAAGCTCGTAAATCCAACAATTGGAAGTAGAGTAAGTTTTATTCTCGGATCTATAGTTTTTCTATCTGACAAGCTCTCTACCTCCTCTCATCTTGTCTAATATGAGAAATTTATTACTTTCACTCATATTCAAAACACTTTCTATTTTTCCATCTCCCATTACCCAGAGCTTACTCACTGTGTTTGCTAAAAACTCAAAATCATGACTTATTACCAAAACTGTTATCCCTTTTTTTAATTGTTCTTCAATCAGTTTTGCGACGGAAAGCATTGAGTCTTTATCACAACCTGATGTTGGTTCATCATAGATGAAAATCTTTGCCTGTTTCATCATTCCACAAGCTATTGTCAGTCTTTGTTTTTCTCCTCTTGATAAAGCAAACGGATGCTTATCTATATATTTATCTAAGCCAAGAACATTCAAAATAGACTTTGCCTTTTGAGTATTTTCTTTTTTATCTTTACTTGAAATACCAAGTAGCATTTCATCAAGTACACTTTCTGAAAACAACTGATAGTCTGAATCTTGAAAGACAAAATATGACATATCCATTAAATCTTTATGATTAAGCGACTTATCTTTCCTCGCCCATATTTTTCCCTCTTCTATCTTCTCAAGTCCTGAAATCACTCTTGCAAAAGTAGTTTTCCCGGTACCATTTAAGCCGATAAGACCAATGGCTATTCCGCACTCCATATTAAAATCAAGATGATTTAGAATGTACTGTTTTTTCTTCTTCCCATCCTTAGCTACATTCGTATAGCAAAATTTCAAGCCTTTTCCGCTGATACTTTCATCCTTTAATTGATATGAATCTTTCTTCTCGCTTATCCTGTATTCTTCTAATTCAAGAATTCTTAGTCCATTCTCATCCCAAAACGCCCTTTCAAGATAGATAACTTCTTCCCGACTCAAGTCCTGTGCAATTTCTCCATCTTTCACCAAAAGAAAACGGTCAAATAAAGATTTTACATAGTACAAACGATGTTCAATTAGAACAACTGTTGTTCCTTTTTTCTTTAATTTTTCCAAAATTAAAAACAGGTCAAATGTTGCTTTCATATCCAAATTTGCTGAAGGCTCATCTAAAATTAAAACTTTCGGATTCATTGCATAGATGCTTGCAATAGCTATCTTTTGTTTCTGCCCGCTTGATAATTCAAAAACAGATTTTCCTTTTAGTTCCTCAATATCCAGTTCTGCATATACTTCTGCTACTCTCTGTTTTATTTCATCTCTTGATTTGCAGATGGTTTGAAGCCCAAAAGCTATTTCTTCATCTGTCGTTGTCGTAAAAAACTGACTTCTTGGATCTTGAAATACAGTCCCTACAATATGCCCTATTTCATGAAGCGATAACTTGTTTATATCTTTTCCGGACGCAAAGGCTTCCCCTTGCATTTTTCCTTTGTAATAATGTGGAATAAGACCATTCATTACACTTCCAAGAGTGCTTTTACCACTTCCACTTTTCCCTGAAATTAAAACAAATTCACCTTTTTTAATTTCAAGATTGATATTTTTTAAAGCAGTTCGTCCATCTTCCCATTCATAAGAAACATCTTTTAACAAAATCATGGTTACACCTCATACTGAGCTTTCCATAATTTTTTGTAGTAACCATCTTTCTCAAGAAGTTCCCCATGCTTTCCTTTTTCAAGTAAATTTCCTTTTTGAAATACGAGAATTTGGTCAGCTTTTTGAATTGTTTTTAAATGGTGAGCCACTACAAGTACAGTTCTATTCTTTGCAAGTTCTGTAATAGCATCTTGTATCAAAGATTCATTTACAGGATCAACATTACTTGTCATTTCATCAAGAATTAAAATCGGTGCATCTTTTAGAAAAGCTCTTGCAATAGATATTCTTTGTCTTTGTCCCCCTGAAAGAATCCCACCATTTTCTCCAATATCAGTTTCATAACCTTTTGGTAAACTCATAATGAAATCATGTATCC
The DNA here is from genome assembly GCF_000524255.1 of Streptococcus sp. AS20. Taxonomy (NCBI): domain Bacteria; kingdom Bacillati; phylum Bacillota; class Bacilli; order Lactobacillales; family Streptococcaceae; genus Streptococcus; species Streptococcus sp. AS20. The sequence goes on from NZ_JANS01000015.1 coordinate 16,103, forward strand.
TTGCCTTCTTTGCAGCTTTAATGATTTCCTCTTTTGTAGCTCCTTTTTTACCTACTCTGATATTTTCTTCAATCGTGTTATCAAACAGTTGAACATTCTGCATGACAATGCTGATACGATCTAAAAGCTCATCATAAGGAATATTCCTTATATCAGTTCCTCCAAGTGTAATTTTCCCTTTATGCACATCATAAAATCTTAGAAGCAAGTTGGTTATAGTAGTCTTTCCACTACCTGATTCTCCAACTAAGGCTGTCATTGTTTTTTCAGCAATAGAAAAGCTCAATTTTTCCATTTTAAATTCATCTTTTTCATAAAAAAAATCTATGTTTTCAAAAGCTATATCATTATCTTTCGGAACAATTCCATTCACTTTATCCGGGATTACATCTGCATATAAAATTCTTGAAAGTCTTTCGTAACTATCTACCGCCGAAACATAGTACATATAGTGTTGTTCCATAGAAGCGAACGGCTTATAAAACTCTTTTGAAATTACCGCAAAGATAATAAAATTAAGTACATCAAGACTTCCCTTTATAACAAGTATTGCTCCAGAGGTTAAAAGAACTAAATATCCAATATCCAGTAAAAAACCAAATATAGATAACTGTTTTGCCTTAAATCTTGAAGCTGCTTTGCTTGTTTCTCCAAACTTTTTTGTCTTATTCATAAGCTCATTATCCAAGCTCTTATTGTTTGAAAAACTCTTTAGTACAGGTATTCCTCTAACATATTCAACAAATAAGCTAATCATATCAAGAAGTGCTGAATTATTCTGATTCTCTATTTTTTCAGATTGCTTAATTGTCAGATATAGAAAGATAAGTGCAATCGGAACAGATACAGCCATTAGAATAGCAAGTTTTAAATCAATACTTGCAAGACCAATAAATACAACCGCACCTATCAAAAAATCACCAAACATTCTTGACCACATGTGTCCTACAACAAGGGACATATTATCAACATCTTTGTGTAAAATTGTATTGATCTCGCCCAGTCTTTCGTTGGTATAAAATCCCAAGCTGAATTTTTTTAATTTGATAATCATGCGTTCTCTGATTTGCTGAACAATATCAAAACCTGCACTATGCTTTTTCATATCTGCGACCATATTACAAATGCCTTTGAAGACTACAAGTAATCCAATCGCAATAAAATATTTATATAGGCTTGCTAAGCTCGTCTCATCAAATATCTGAAACAGTATAGAAAATACGATAACAATCATAGCTATGGAGCTTAGTCCATAAAGGGCAAAGAATATACTTGATATAATCAAATCTCTCTTGCCGGTTTTTGTAAGTAGTTTTAACATTTCTCTAAACATTTTCTGTTACCACCTCTTTCAAATTCCATCTATCTACCTTGTTCTGTGCTTCAACCATATCCTTGTAGAACTCACAACTTTTCATCAGCTCTTCATGGCTTCCTGCATCAAGAACAACACCCTTATCCATAACAATAATTTGGTCTGAATCTCTAATCGTATTTAGATGATGAGCAATTGTAATGATAGTTTTATCCTTGCTTAAATCGTCAATTGCTTCGCCGATTAGTCTTTCATTTTCACTATCAACAGCTGCCATTGCTTCATCTAATATTAAAATCGGTGCATTTTTCAGTATCATTCTTGCTATAGAGATTCTTTGTTTTTCTCCACCGGATAACTTAACTCCCATTTCACCTACTCGTGTTTCATATCCATTTGGTAATGCTGAAATAAAATCATGGCATCTTGCTTTTTTAGCAGCTTCTATGACTTCTTCTTTTGTTGCATTTAGTTTTCCGATTGCTATATTTTCAAAAATACTTAAATCAAAAAGGATAACTTCTTGTTGCACACTACCAATCAGCATTGAGATATTTTCTTGACTATATTCTTTTATGTCTTTTCCATTTATCAGTATTTGTCCTTCATCTGCATCCCAAAATCCCATAAGCAAATTAGATACAGTACTTTTCCCACAACCACTTGCTCCTACAAATGCATTCAAACTATTTTTCTTAAAAGTTAAATTGATATTTTTTAGCTCAAAGCTATCTTTTCCGTATGCAAAATTCACATCTTTAAATTCTATATTTCCAAAGTCTAAACCTTGTTCTGTCTTTTTCTTTGGAAGCGGAACTATTAAAACTTTTCCAATCGCCTTTAGAGCTTCCTTAAACACAATAGAAAAATGTTGCAATGTAGCCGTCTTACTTATAGATGCAGTAAAAGCAGACGATAAAATAATGGCAAGTATAAAATTAGGTGTTGTAATATTTCCATAGTAAAGAAATATACTTCCCAAAATCATAACAATAACTACTCCAATTTCCATAAATATGTCAATAAGTCCCATTGGAATCGTAATTGCTCCCATGCTCTTTTTAACCCAGTAAATATATTCTCTTGCCGTTTTTAATGTTCTTTCACTAATCTCCTCTTCTTTAGCAAAAGCCTTAATCACAGAAATATTTTTTACATATTCCATTAGCTCTTCTCTCATCTTATTTTCATGGTTAAAGTAAATAGCAAAGTTTTTATCCATTGTTTTCTGTGAAAGAACTTTTACCAAATACATGAGTGGAACTCCGGCAATCATTCCAAGAGCAAGACGCCAATCCACAAAAATCATAGCTACAAAAATAATGGTAGGCAGAAGTGTAACTGACATTATTTCAGGAAGACCATGAGCAAGATATACTTCCACTTGTTCTACATCATGTTGAACAATGTTGGTAAGCTCTCCTGTATTATGTTCTTTAAAGAATCCCAAACTTAGTTTTTTCAGATGACCGATAATATCTAACCTAAGTTCTGTTAATTTTTCGTATGCTTTCTCATGGGCAACCTTTGTTGCAAAATAATAAAACACTCCTTTTAATACAAACGATATAAAGATTCCCAAGAATATATACTTTAAATTACCTTCGTTAATATTGTTTGTAATTAAAGAACTAATCAAATATACGAGTAAGATTTGTGGTATCAAATCAAATACTATTTTTAAAGCAAGAAGTGAATTGGATAAGCCGTTTTTCCCAATCACTTTTTTTCTTAATTCTTTTTCCGGCATGAACAACTCTCCTTTCAAAATTGAATAATATTGAATTTTAATTCAGTATTAAGGTTTAAAGTAAGACTTTGCTGATTACGCAAAGTCTATTTTTAGTGCTGATTATAGGGATTCCACTCCCTTGTAATAACACCTTGCAATAAGTTTTAGCATATCTTTTGCCCACTTTTCACTTTGATAATGCCTTGCTATTTCAAGAAGTCCCTCTGTAAAGTTACTGGCTAAAATATGGGCAAGCATTGGATCATATTCCTGTTTCGATTGTCTTTTTAAACTTACTTCAATATGAACCTGCATTTGCGATATGAGTTTTTGTTTTGCTTCTGTATGCTTTGTACCTGAGCTTTTATCCATTAAAATAATTAACTTCTTACGCTCTTTTAAAAGTTCATGAATATAATTTTCTCCAACCTCATCAAACCTTTCAGAAGCAGAACCTTTTTCCAAAGATTCTTCCTCATTAAAAGCTGACTCGAAGTTTATATAAACAGAACTTACTACTGCATCAAACAAAACTTCCTTATTTTTGAAATAGGTATAAATGAGTGCCACAGGAATATCTGCTTCTTTTGCAATTTCTGTTAATTTGGCACCTCTATAGTCCTTTTTATAAAATACTTTTTCTGCTGCTTCGAGTATTCTATTTCTAACTTCTTCTTTTAATACTTGTGCCATAGCACACCTCTTTCTATTCCAATACTGAATTTATATTTAATAATAAATCAAAATTCAATATTTGTCAAGTTACATGTGGAAATTATGGCGTCCTTATGGTATAATTTAATAATAAATTCAAAACTTGCTTAACGCTTGTATTACAAATCATTCTTTTGTAGCTTTTGTAGCAAGCACAGTAAGTGTGTACCCACTTACGAAAAATCGATGAAGCAGCCCCTCGTGGAGTTGCTTCTTTTTTTATCAATTTTAGCTTGTTAGGGAGCACCCTAATACCCCAGATTTTATGAAAGGAAGTAACAACCATGGCAAATAGAATTAGAAATGTTCAGTTGAAAATAAACTTAACAGAAGAAGAAAAAGCACTCTTTGAAAAGAAAATGAAGATGGCAAAGTCTAAGACCATGAACCATTTTCTAAGAAAAGTAGTATCTGAATCAGATATTTATGTCGTCGATTTACAGCCCTTTAGGGAAATACAAGGATTACTTTTTAGGTATGCAAGTAGTGTCAACCAAATTGCTAAACGAGTTAATTCGACTGGTGTTATTTATAGCGATGACATCAAAGATATGCAGTCCCAAATTGAACATCTATCAAAAGAAATATGGCAAATACATTCCCTACTGCTCAACAAAACTACCAATAAAGGAGATGACATATAAATGGCAATTACAAAGATACATCCAATTAAATCTACTCTTAATCTTGCTATTGCTTATATAACAAATGAAGAAAAGACAGATGAAAAAATATTGGTAAGCACAAATAAGTGCTTCGCTTCTACCGCTCATACTTCTTTTCTAAAGACAAGAGAAGATAACAAAGTGAGTGGCTCTGTCCTTGCAAGACACCTCATTCAATCATTTATGCCTGGTGAAGCTACGCCAGAAATAGCACATCAAATCGGAATGGAACTTTGCAAGAGAATACTTAAGGATCAGTACGAATTCGTACTTACTACCCATATAGACAAAGGTCATATCCATAACCATATCATCTTCAATAATGTAAATATGGTTACAGGCAAGTGCTATCAGTCCAACAAGAGAAGCTATCATCAAATTAGGTATCAAAGCGATAAATTGTGCAAAGGAAACAACCTATCTGTTATTGATAAGTTCTACGAAACTTATAGGAAGAAATATAAAACTAATGGTAAGTCATGGTATGAAAATGACCAATTTAAGAAAGGTACTTCTTGGAAAAGTAGACTTCAATTTGATATAGATAGGGCTATTAAACAATCCAAAGATTGGGATGATTTTATAAAGAGAATGGCTGCCCTTAATTATGAGATCAAGTATGGAAAGCACATTGCATTTAAGCACAAGGACAAAGAAAGATTTACAAGAGCTAAGACTATTGGAGAAGATTATACTGAGGATAGATTAAAAGAGCGTATCTTAGATAATGCTAATCAAAGAACATATACAGTGAAAAAGCGTATTGGAAATATAATTGATATTGAGAATAATGAAAAGATAAAATCAAGTAAAGGCTATGAGTATTGGGCTACAAAACATAATTTGAAAACTGCAGCCGATACTGTACTTTTGATGCGTGAAAAAGGATTTAAGTCTATCTCCCAGCTTGATGAATACATTAAAGAGAGTGCATTAAAAAGACAAGATTTACAGGATCAAATCAAAGTTGTTGATAACAAAATTTCAACTCTATCAAATATTATGGAACAAGTTCATACCGTAAAATTGTATCGTCAAATCTATTTGGAATATAAGAAAGATCCATCTGATAAGGCTTTTTCTGAAGAACATAAATCAGAAATAACGCTCTATGAAAATGCCCTTTCAGACCTAAAAAAATCTTACTCAAAACTTCCAAACTCCAAGGATATTTTGAAAGAGCTTGATTCATTGCATGAAAAAAAGAATACCCTAATGCAAGAGTATTCTTCTGCAAAATCTGATATGAAAGAACTGTATCAAATCAGAAAAAATTATGAAAAATATATGGGTAAGGAGATGGAGAGATAGCTTGACTATGACTGTATTGCGTCATACCAGTTTGTATAAATTAGCTTTCTCCTTTCAAACGCCTCCTTTCCACCTTCCATAATATCAACAATTTTTTGATGAGTGCTAATGCAATCAATATTTCCGCAATCTGCATTTATCTTTTCATCATATTCTGTGGAAATAACACTTTCTGAATCTCCCAATACAGGAATATTGGCATTGTGTGTTGCGAATATAAATTGAATAGAGCCCTTCTTTTTCTTAATAGTACTTATTACTTCTTGATAGATAATCTGATTATCTAAATCGTCTTCTGGCTGATCAATAATAATTAGATCATTTTCTTCCTGAGTCAAAATAAACAATATCAGTGCAGATGCTCTTTGCCCAATTGAATGTTTCTCAAGTAATTTATCATGATAAAATATTTCCACTAAATCAGGACATTCTTCACGGATAAGATTACTATAATTTTCCTTAATTTTATTGTATACTTTAACAACTTCATTATCGGTTAAAATTCCACGAAGTCTTTTACTGTCCTCTAAAACGCAATCAATAATAATATCCGTAAAATCCGAATATTGCTTTGAAATCTCAGTGGTTTTATTATCAGTAAGACCTGTTCCTTTAAATTTAGTTTTAATATCTTGTTTAAATTTTTCTTTATCGCCTTTAAAAAGAATTTTAATTTTAAGCTCTCTCTGGCTCTCATTAATCTTTCTTATTTCATTTTCATATTTATTGAAAACATCATTAAGCATTTCATTTCGCTTTCGAGCGAAGCCCCTTATTTCTGTACTTAAACTATTTCTCGAATTGTTTCGTTTAGTAAACTTGTCAATATCAGCCACAGTTTTTTCGAGCTCAGAATTATATTTAACATAGCTATCAGGGTCTAACTCTTCATCATTTATTTCACGCTTAATATTCGCGAATTCTTCTTTTAAAGAATCAATTTCATTTTCCAGTTCAATTCTCAGTTCTTTTAACTTCAATTCTTTTGTCGAAACATTTTCGATTTCACAATTAATTTTTTCAAAGGATTCAACAATGTCTTTTAAAATTAACTCAATCTTTTGAAATAACTCTGTATTATATTCGCTTTTATAGTCCGATATACCGAATTCAGTCTTATCTATTTCTTTATATGTCGCTGATAACTTTTCATACGTAGCTTTTACGTTATCAAGTAACGTTTTTATCGTTGAGGCATCCTTAGAATATGATGTTTGTTTTTTTAGTTTTTCAGCAATCCCTTTTTCTTCAAAAACCTTAAGCCTATGCTCCAAATCTTGTTGAGTGGTCTTAAGTTCTTTTACTTTTTCAGGTATAGTTTCCAGTTGCAAGAATTCTTTTATTGAATTTTCAAGACTATTTAAATTTTCCTCTTTTAATTCTAGATCATCTTTTATTTTTCCACCTACTAATTTCTGCAACAACTCAAAAGCATATCCACTTTTTGTAAAAGATAAATCCTTTTGACCAAAGTATAATGGATTATTTATTAAAGAATTTATTGATATTCCTACATCCTTTCCATCACTATCTATAACAGAAGGTTGTTCTCCCATAAGTCTTTTTACTTCATACTTTTTCCCATATTCGTCAATAACTTCTAAAGATATTTCTCCACCAGAACCTAATGTGTTTTTTACCAAATCGTTCTTATAATCACTATCTATATCTGCATTAAGATTCAATGCATATCTAATTGTCTCTAAAATCGATGATTTTCCACTCCCTCTAATTCCAATTAAAGAATTCAGTTCATTTGAAAATGGTATTTTAACAGAGTCCAATCTGCCACCCTTAAATGATGCCGACTTAATATATCCATGATTACAAATAGGTAAATCTCTCAGAACTCTACTCTCATAATCTTGTAAGGCAAACTTTACCGCTGCGAATGAATATTCACCAATCTTAATAAAAGAAGTTTCTCCTTTTCCTATCTCACTAATATTTTTGGGATCTGAACCTTCTACAAATGCAACTTCATAACCAAACCAATTTTTTATTTTGGATTTATTGTCAAAAGTTCTAAGTTTCTGTAATCCAAGCACTCTTTTTTTAAATTCATGATTCTGTGCTAAAGAACTTAATCTACCACCACCACATTCTTCAATAAGTCCACTTCTCTGTTCAATATGTGCAAATACAATAAAATAGTCTTTATTAAGCTTTTCCAGTTCTACTAGTAAGGTATTTATATCAAAGTTACAGCATGTGTTTTCATTTTCTCGATTACTTATTCCTTGGAAAGCAGCAGTCAAAAAACTGTCAATATGGTTTTCGCCATTTTTAATCCAGTCTTCTGGATTAAATACTATAAGTGTATGAACGCCATTTTTACCATCTTTAACTGATAACTCCACTCCTGGCAAAATGAAAATATCTTTTTTCTTTGCTGTTTTTTTCAAAGCTTTATATTCTTGCAAATCAAATTTATTATGATTAGTTATTACTCCAATCTTTATCTTTTCACTTTCCAGTTTATTTACGTAATCGCTAACAAATGAGTTGTCTTCCCCTATATATTTGAATTCTTTGTCTTTCCTTGTATGTAGATGAAAATCACATCTTATCCATTCACAACCATTATCAAACATAATTCTAAAATCACCCCTTTTCAAAAATAATAAATTCTAAATTTTAGGCACAATAGAATGATTATCTATCCCATCTTTAGTTATATCCCATCTGGCAACCTTAATTTTTTTAATTCTTTTTCCGCTTCCATAATCAAGAAGGTCTTCCCTATTTAAATTATTTAAAACTTTTTTTAAGCTACCTAAACCGCCAGAGGATAATAAATACGCTTCCTCAGGATTGCAAAGTTTACAATATATCAATAATTGCCCTAAGTTTTGAAGATTTAAAGCTGTCTTTTTTGCTTCAACCAGATAGATTTCAGCTCTATCCTTCCATCTTACAATTCCTAAAACATCAATTTCAATTTTCAATCCAACAACTTGTGGATAATATTGTATTACATCGTATTTATCTAAAATTGAATCCAAATATACAGAATGACAATCTAACACAAACACTTCGCATCTTTTATTTTTAAACTTGTCTTTAAGGTATGTATCTAACCATCTGCACATGCCAGGATATAGATCAAATTCACTTCTTACATTATTCGCCATATCCCAACTCCTTTGCTAATTGAGTCCATGAGTCAAAATGCTTGCCTCTTATTTTTTCAGGCAAGCTATCATCATTTTCCATAGGATGAATAGGCTTATTCCTTAATCTAACAGGTTTTTCCCAGTAAAATTGATGTGTTTTTTCTTCATCTAAATAGTCAAGCAGTTCTTCAGCATATCTTTCTAACGCCCTTTGCTTATGAACAATGTTAAATCCTATAGGCAAAAATTCATTTGCCCATATCTTTACTTGATGTTCCTTTTTCCAATAATTAGGTTTTCCTTCGTTGTATTTTTTTAAATTAGAATCTCTAAAATTCGGATGTCCAAAATCTATTGTTTGCACTGGTATATCTAATGTTTTCAACATATTAGCTATATCTATAACAAATTGCCAATTACCTGGAATCTCAATATATACTCTATGGCAGCCATCTTGTCCAAATGCAATATTACTTTTCCTAATGTATCCTGTTACATCTGCCACTCCTCTAAGTAACTCTTTCTTTTCGTCAGTAGACATATTAAATAGTTCATCATTCATTGTCATTGTTGAGTGATGAATTCCATTTCCAATAAATCTTAAAATTTCCCTCATTGTATAATCTTCATTAGGCTTTGTAAAAGACACCCTTGTTACACTTTTTGTTTGTGAAATAGGCAAGGAATGTCCTAAAAGTGGTTCGATAACGCTTCTAATATCAGCTAAACTACTTTTTACATATACCGAAACTTCTAGCCCTTCATCATCTCTTAAATTCTTATGTGGTATTTCTATCGTAATCGTAGTGCTATTAACATCTCTTTGTACTTCTCCGTTTCCTAATATCATACCTACTAAATAAGCCATTTGATTATTCATTTTCAATTACCTCACTCTCATTATTGACTAAATTTTCATATATATGATCGGCGATAGCCTTTGCCATAAGTGGTGGCACCGCATTACCAATTTGTGTTCTAATATCAACTTTATTACCATAGAAAATAAATCTATCATCAAATGACTGAATTCGGGCAGCTTCTCTAGGTGTAATAGAGCGATTCAAAAACGGATGATTATTTGTACCATTTGATGCAGCATCAAATCTTGTGTCTATAGTTGGAGATGGCTCATCCCACTTCAATCTCCCCCATGTTGAATTAAATTTTTGCTTTCCTAAAAGATTTTCAGGCAAATATTCTTTACCTTTTTCTGGTGGTATCATGCTAAGCTTATGAATTGCAATTTCAGAATGATTAGAAGCCTTATGATTATATAACCTATCACTATCTTTTCTCATGAGCTTTTGATACTCTGTTTTTGCTTCAGTAATATAACTTTGTTCAAAATCACCTTCATTTGAGTTTAAATATGCTAAATCTTCGATAGCATCTCTAACTGTTGTAGGTTTTTTAACTGTTGGCTCTGGCAAAGAAATTGCTTTATTTTTGCTGCACAGAAATATAACTCTCTCCCTATTTTGTGGAACTCCATAGTCACTTGCTCTAACTATACCTACACTAACTTCATAACCTAATTTTTTTATCTCACTTATAATTTGATTTTTAAACCATCCGTTAGATGTAGACATTAAACTCTTTACATTTTCTATTACAAAAACTAGAGGCTTAAGTTCCTGAACCAAATGTAGATATTCTATAAACAAAAAGTTTCTAGGATCATCTAAGCCTAATTTTTTGCCCTTTAAGGAAAATCCCTGGCATGGAGGTCCGCCAATGATCATATTTACTTTATTCTTCTTAGAGAGATTTATTATCTTTTCCTTAATCGCCTTATCTTGTATATTTCCAATAATCAATTCTGACTCAGGAATATTCTCCTTAAATGTCTGTGCCAATTTTTCATTAATATCTAACGCAACTTTTGTTACAAAGTGGCTATTCTTATGCATTCCATAAGACATTCCTCCAGCACCACAAAATAAATCAAGTATTCTAAATTCCATTCTTTTGTCTCGCTTTCGTCTTTTAATCAATATTCGTTTAAATGTTTCTTTTCCATTTATTTGTGGTTTAAAAAGATCATATTCATTATCAGAACCATGATTTGCCTCCCCAACAATTTCAAACATCTTGTCATTGTGATATTTCAAATATGTAAGAGGTACGCCCATTATTCCATAATAATCCATTGGTATTTCTGAAACTCTATATACATGAACTGCATCAAAATTATCATACTTTGGATAGTTTTCTTCTTTGAAGCTATGGGTTAAAACTAGTTTTTTACCACTATCATTGGAAACCTCTAAATTCGTCAGCCACATTGCATTTCCTAAGCTTCGCCATTTTTTTCCAAATTCATCTACCCAAAATCTTGTTTTCCTAGGTTCTGTATTATCTGGTACCCTAAATGCCATATCTCCAAAATGATATCCCACACGAGCCTTATTATTCTTTATATAAGGAAAAATTTCTTTATATGTTATTGCATTCTGATTACTAATCAATAAATATTGTTTGTCATATTTTGTAATTAATGAAAATAACTCTGTAAACTTAGAAAAAGGTGGATTAGTTACAACGATATCAGAATCGATTAAATAATTTATACATTCTTGACTTCTAAAATCACCATCCCCTATTAACTTTTTAATATTCCCATTACTATTTAAAGCTTCAAATATCTTGTCATTATTTAAATCGCCATCAGTAAAATATGGCATTTTATCAACTTCAAGTAGAAGCCCTCTGCCATCTTCACTAGAATGCATCGCCGACTTTGCATATGATATGCATACAAGTTTTTTAAGCTTGAAACAATTGAAGTTTTTAAGGAAATATTTTGCAAAAGCAGATTCGTAAGGATCATCACAATTACACAAAACTTTTTTTCCATTGAATTGAGATTCATAATGCTTAACTTCATTTTCTATTGTTTTATAATCTGTATACCACTCATCTGTATTATTGCTACTATATCTAGCTTTATTTAATATTGAGTTTCCCATTATTAAATCTCCTTCCCATTTTTTCATATATCTTTATTTTCATTTATCTTCAATTTCTACACATTCCACAATATCCGAAATATCACATTCCAATACATCACATATCCTTAGCAATACATCAGTAGTAACATTTTCGCCATTTTTTATTTTGTAGAATGTACTTTTACTTACTTTTGCTTTTTCCATAAGCTCAGTATTCTTCATTTCTATATCTATTAATTTCTTAAATAATTTTTTATAGCTTAGTTTCGACATGATTATCCTCCAGTCTTATCCATCTTAATATCATATCGTTTCTATTATAGCATAATAATAGAACTTTTAGTAGTATTATCTTCTTTTTTCTCGAACCAATTTTGCAATAAAAAATAATCGGTGCAGTCCGAAGACCACACCGACATATCTTATCTCTCAGTTTCCTTTGAAGATTCTTTCTTCTCCATAGGTTTTGCTTTTTCTTCAGCCTTATATTTCTTTATTGCTCCAAGCACAGATTCTTTCTTTTCTTCTTGATTCTTCATCTGTTCCTTTGCTTTTAAAAGCTTAGACGATAGGATTCTAACATTAGTATGTTCCTTTCCGTTATCGTCAATGGATGTCCTTACTTGACCAAAAAGCTTTACAAAGTCACCTTGCTTAAAATCCTTTGGAATATCTCCCTTATCTCCATAAGCTGAACAATTTGTATAAGTCTTGTTGCCATCATCATCTTTTGATACGACTGAAAAATTAACTACTTTAAAGGCTTCTCCATTTTTGTTTTCTCTTTCAATTGTTTCAATCTCACCTACGACATTCCCAACAATGTTCACCAGATTATTATCTTCTTTTTCGATTGCTGCACTTTCTTTAATCTGTCCATTTTCTCTAAGTTCATCAATCAAGTAATCAAACTCATCATTAAGTAAGCTCATACTGTCATTATCCATATACTCCTGGTATAACTTGTCCAAGGCATCTTTATCATTGATTCCTTTTTCAAAACTAATTAGTGCCTTTGCAAAATCTTCGTGATTTTCGTTTGCCATTTGTTCTAGTGTATTTCTCATTTCTTTGTAGTTCATAATATTCCTCCATTTTTCTACTAAAATTGAAAAGGAGCTTGTAATAAGCCCCTTAACGTTCATCGTGTTCTTTTGATTTATTTTCTCTTGTTTCTGCTTGTTTTTCTTCTGACTGATATGACTTAATCTGTCCCAAGATAGACGGCTTTTCAGATACCTTTTCTTTGCTTTCTGCCCTTGTGTGAATATTATCCTCTACATCATAAGTAGTTTCAAAATAGTCACTATCTCTAAAGTCATTATCGTATCTATCTGCCACACCATCATTGTCCAAATCTTTTGCAAGAGGATCATAGATATTACCATCGTCATCTCTTTCAAGACCTAATGCTTTTTTAAGGTCATTATCATCAATAGATACAAACTCTCCAAAGTCTCCATATTCCATTTCTTGTTTTAGAAATTCCAACGCCTTTTCTTCACTTCCAAGGTCTTTGAGATAATCAATCTTTGTAATTGGTTCTCCATTGATATATTGAGTAGCTGTAAAATCTTCTAAGCTAATTTCATATTGAATTTCATGCTTTTCATCTGGTGTAGTAGTATATGCAATTCCAATATGAGCAAGGTCAGGAAATAGATTACTAAAATTTTCATAGGTATAACTATCATCTTCATATTCCCTTTTACAAAAATCTACAATAGCCCTCTTTACATCTTCAAGTAATGGATTAAGATTTTCTTTTTCTTCTACTTCTCCCATATCAAGTAGCTTGTTTAATTCTGCAAGTCTTAATACTTTTGTCTTTAGCTCATCTGCTTTTTCAAAAGGCTTTTTCAATTCCTCTTTGGCATTTTCCAGTTGTTCCTTTGTGCTAACAAGTTTTTCTTCAAGACGATTTAACTTTTCTGGCATTTTATCAATAGCATTATCAAGTCTTGTGATATTACCATCTGCACTTGTACCAAGTTCTCCTGAATGGTTTGTAGCACCTTTTAAAATGAAATTATGCTCATTGGTAAAGAAGTTATAGCTTACCTCTAAGTCCATATTTCGGTACTGTCCTATGACCTTGCTTTTATTAATTTTTACACCTTTAATCGCTTCTAAGAGCTTTTCTCCAGCTATCTTTTTATCTCGAATTATCTCGCCATTAATCGTGATAGAAGTGAATTTATTTTCACCACTTCCTTGTGGTTCAACATTTTCAATATCTTTTTTCACTGCTTCAATTAGCTTTTCAGTCCTTGCTATTTCTTCAGGATATGTCTTTGCAACCTTATCCTCTAATCTATATCGATTGGACTTATAGTTTGCCTCAAGCATTTTAAGTTTTGTGACTTCATTATCCAAATCCATCTTTTCTTTTATCTTTGGATCACCAGTAGCAAGAGCCTTAATCTCAGCATAGTTCAAACTACTTTCATCTACATCTTCTGCAACACGAACAGGAGTCTTTGAAGTCATAATCTGTGAAATAAATTTCTGCTTATTCTCTATCGTCTGCCAAAGGTAAGCATCAAAGGTATTCTCAGTGATGTAACGATAAATATTAACCTCTTTATTTTCATTACCCTGGCGAACAATTCTGCCACTTCTCTGCTCAAGGTCAGCAGGTCTCCATGGCACATCCAAATCGTGCATTGCAATAAGTTTATTTTGCACATTTGTACCAGCACCCATCTTCTGAGTAGAACCTATTAAAATACGAATTTCACCTTTTCTTACCTTTGCAAAGAGTTCATCTTTTTGCTTATCGGTATTGGCTTCATGAATAAAGGCAATTTCTTCCTTTGGTATTCCTAAATCCACAAGTTTATCTCTAATATCATCATAGATATTAAAGCTGCCATCACCCTTTGGTGTAGACATATCTGAAAATAGAAGCTGTGTTGATTTTTCTTCTTTTGTCTTATCCCAAATAGAAAATACATTTTTAACACATACATTCACCTTTGAGTTTTCATCATCTGGAAGTAATGGATTGATTAAACGCTGATCTAATGCAAGTTTCTTACCATCATTAGTAATCTTAAGCATATTATCTTCTTCAGGCTCTACGGACTTATTACGCACTTTATCAGCCCTTTCAGACAAGCTCTTTAGTATTTCTTTTTGCTCTTCACTTGGTTCAGTTTTAATAACTTTAAAATGAGCTTCTGGAACAGGAAGATTGAGCATATCTGCGGTTTGAATATCGGCTACTTCCTTAAACATACTCATAAGCTCAGGTAGGTTATAAAACTTAGAAAAACGAGTCTTCACTCTGTAGCCTGTTCCCTCTGGAGATAATTCAAAAGCAGATTGTGTTTCTCCAAAAGTTGAAGCCCACGAATCAAAATGCTCTAGTCCATTCTTTTTCAGAGTGTCATACTGTAAATATCTTTGCATAGTATAAAGCTCTGTCATTGAGTTTGATACTGGAGTGCCTGTCGCAAATACAATTCCTTTGCCACCAGTCATTTCATCCATGTATCGGCATTTCATAAACATATCTGATGACTTAAAAGCCTCTGATTGCCCAATACCTGCAACATTTCTCATTTTTGTATAAAGATATAGATTCTTATAGTTATGTGCCTCATCAACAATCAGCTTATCTACGCCAAGCTCTTCGAAAGTAATAACATCATCCTTTTTGAAATCATCATTTAACTTTTCAAGCCTTGTTTCTAATTTCTTTCTGGTTTTTTGAAGCTCTTTTACTGTAAAATTTTGATTTCTATCATGCTTGTACTCTTCTACATAATTTATAATCTCATCAATCTGGTCTTGAATGTGCTTTTGTTGATATTCCTTAGACATTGGAATCTTTTCAAATTGACTATGCCCAATAATAACTGCATCATATTCGCCTGTTGCGATCTTTCCAATAAATCTCTTTCGATTCTTTGGTTCAAAGTCTTTTTTATCGGCCACCATAATATTAGCTGATGGGTATAGTTGCATAAACTCACGACCAATTTGCCCTGTAAGATGATTTGGCACAACAAACAATGACTTAGTACACATTCCAAGTTTCTTAGCTTCCATTGAGCTTGCCACCATTTCAAAAGTCTTGCCGGCCCCTACTACATGAGCAAGTAAGCTATTACCACCATAAAGTATTCTAGCAATTGCGTTCTTTTGATGTGGACGAAGCGAAATATCTGTACTCATTCCATCAAAGCTTAAATTTGATCCGTCATATTCTCGATTACGGATAGAATTAAATTTTTCATTATAGGCTTTTACAAGTCTATTTCTTCTATCCTGATCGTTAAATATCCAATTCTTAAACTCTTCTTTTATAAGTTCTTGTTTCTGCCCCGCAAGCATAGTTTCTTTTTTATTTAGTATCGAAGTCTTTGAACCATCTGGATTGAGAATTTGGTCAAACACCTTTGTTTCTTTTAGGTTTAGAGCATCTTCAATAAGCTTATAGGCACTTACTCTGCTTGTACCATAAGTCATTTCTGCAAGGTCATTTCCCCTGTCTTTGCTCTTACCTTCAACATTCCATTCACTGGTTAAATGTGAAAATTTGACTTTAATATCCCATCTTGCATATCCTGGAGTCTTTAATGTTTCAAATATGAATCTTTCAATATCTTTAGGTGGAATCCATGTTGCACCAAGCCTTACATTGATTTCACTGGCTTCAAGTTCTTTTGGCATTACTCTTTGAAGTTCTGCTTTTTGATATTCCAGTCTGCTTAGTTCGTTTACAAGTGTTTTTCTTTCGTTTTCACTTTCTTCTGGAAGCATTCGTTCTACTTGTCGTAACCTATTGATATAACTATCTACAATACCTATTTTTTCTCTAATATTTCCACTTAAGTATTCATCTTTCGTTACATAGGTATACTTAAAGGAGTTAGTCTCATCGCTACAAGCAAATGGTAAATCACCATCTTCCAAGTCAAAAGAAAGCTTCTGATTAAAACTAACATTCTTCTCCCTAATATTTAGAAAGATTTCTCCTCTAAGTTCTTCTATAAGAGTATTTCTATCCTTATCGGTTAGATTTGTCATGTAATCAAAATCTACATAGCCTTTTTGTGAAATAGATAATACCAATGCTTCAAGTGAAGAATCTACATGGTCAATAACTTTCGCTTTTGTAATGGTTCTTTTCGAGAATATATCTCCCTTTGCCTTAAAGTTTTCTTCTTCATCCAATATCTCAATAGAAGATACCAGTGGGAAGTTACTATCTTCTCGTAAAGCTCTAGTATTACTCAGGTTATTTACAAAGCCGTGCTTCTTAGAAAAACTGTCATAGACTTCGTTTAATTTATCCTGAGATTCTTTTATTTCAGCTTCACTAAAGTCTTCTTTTTGCTTGTATATTACATCCTTTAGTGCATCATTTAATTCGAGATAATCCTTAATCTTTTCCTTGTTTTTGTCCGATACTTCTTTCTTAACAAAAAGTGAATTTTCCCTGTAATATACCTCCTCATCTATGATTGTGTAGGAAAAGTTTTTTACATCATCTGTTGCTGGGATTGCTGTTACTTCATCATCTAACAACTCTATCTCTTCATACTTCGCATCTTTTGATATTCTTTCACCTGCAGCTTCAATACGATCTTTTAAAGAAGACATATTTATTTCATGAGGTAAAAATGCTATTGGCTCACAAGTAAGAGTTTTTCCAAATCTTCCACTTACTTCTCTCATGTTTCCAAGAACTTGTTCTGGATGGTCTACAAAATATTTATTATATACAAGACCATTTTCATCTTCCGCTAAATGAACCCAGTCATCATCACGCTCAAGTACACTATCTCTTTTCTTCAGGAATATAATATCTGAAGTTACTTCTGTACCGGCAACACCCTTAAAGGTATCGTTAAAAAGTCTTATTGCACCTAAAAATTCTGCTCTTGCATTTATATATTTACGGATACTTTCGTCTTTCTTATCCATAGTTCCAGATGATGTGACGAATGCTATAACACCACCATTTCTCACCTTATCAATAGATTTAGCAAAGAAATAGTCATGAATTAGAAAGTTATTACGATTGTATTCCCTATCATTAACCTTAAATTCGCCAAACGGAACATTACCAATTGCCACATCAAAGAAATTATTTGAAAAACTTGTTTCTTCAAATCCTTTAACTTGTACATCGCTTTCAGGATAAAGAAGCTTTGCAATTCTGCCACTAACAGAATCAAGCTCAACTCCATAAAACTTTGACTCGTTCATTTCATTTGGAAGATTACCGATAAAATTTCCAACTCCCATAGATGGTTCTAAGATATTTCCACTCTTGAATCCCATTTCTGAAAGTGTCTTATATACTCCATCAATTACAATTTTAGGCGTATAAAAAGCTGTTAAGATAGATTCCTTAGCAGCCTCATATTCTGATGGTGATAAATTTTCTTTTAAGAAAGCTCTAGCTTCTTTCCATTGTCCGTCTTTACTTTCATCAAAGACATCGGAAAGTCCTCCCCACCCAACATATTTAGCTAAAGTTTCCTGTGCTGTAATATCTAAATCCCTTTCACCTTTTTCTATCCTGTTAAGCATTGAAATGGCTTCAAGGTTATTATTTAACCTTTCACTTGGAGTAAGTTTATCAGGGAAAATATCTTCTGTAATTCTAAAGTTTGATACTATCTCTTGTTTCTTTTCCTCAAGTCCAAAAAGTCTTTCTAAATCACTTTCTAATCTATACGGAATAACTTCTGAACCCGTAATCATTCCTCCAAGATACTCAACATTATCTTTTATTGTAACAGTCTTAAGACCACCACCCATCTCGTCAAAGCGAGTTATAGTGTAGTCTTTATCTTTATAGTGAACTTCGTCTCCAACAAGTAGCTTAGGTCTATCAAAGCTAATCTTTTCTAATAGCTCTTTATCATCTGCAAAACTTACTATAGGCATCATATGATTACCATTTCTTAGAGGAGCAAGTCTTAAATCATTCTTTTTTAGAATCTCATTAAAGCTCACTTCATCATCAATCTTATATGCCTCATGATCCATGTAGACCGTTTTCCCAACAGATAAGTCTAATGATTTTTCTTTATCTTCTTCTGGATTAAGGTAATCAAAAAGTGTCTCTTGTTTTGCTTCAACTTGACTGGCTTCTACAACATAATCAGCAATCTTATATGCTTCATATTTTCCAATATCAATTAAAGTATCAACCTTTGTGCTTTCCTTAAAATCTACTCCTCGATTAAGTGAATATTCTATTCCATCAACTTCTACTTTTCTTCCAGTATCTTCAATATTAATCCCTAAGCTATCTTGTTTACTTGCAAGTATAAATTCATTGCCGACTTTAACTGCTATTTTCTCATTCTGATTGTTATATGCGTAATCTTTAAGGCTATCAACAAACTCACTCATCGTAACAAAGTCAATGTTATCCTTAAATTCTTCAATTTGACTTATGCTTACTTCATCATTCATTAGATAACCTTTAAGCACATTAAACTTAGCAAGTTCAATGTCTAACTCTTTCAGATATTTTATCTTTTCTGATGTAACACCATCCAGACCTTTGTTCCAATCATCAATAAGCCATTTTAAATGTTCCATCTTCCATACAGGAAGTTTAGGATCTGCAATCTCAGTAATTTCATTTCCATAAAAGTCATACTCTTTTATAGCACTCATAATTTGTTCTAATTGTTCAAAATTAAAATCATCAATCCCAATGTTTGTTCCTTGAAGAGCTTCTTCTAATTTACTAGTGGCAAGTCTGCTAATTGCAACATCTCTTTCTACTTCGTATTCTTCCATAATAGAGCCAACTTCTTCAGCAAAATTAGGGCTTAATTCTTCTTCAAATTTATCTATTACTTGATTGCTAGCTTCTTTAGGAATTACTTGATCTTCAAAACTGAGTTCCCCATTAAAGACCATTTGAAGCTCATGTTCATCCATCTGTTTTTTTAATTCTCTATCTTTAAGTTCTCTAAAAGTCTTTGGAAAATCTTCTAAAATAAGTCTCTGAGCATTCAGTTCTTCAAGCTCATGAATATTAAAATATCCCCACTCTGGTTCAATTCCTAAAACAAGACCAAATGCATCGCCTGTTTCCCTATCATATTCCGTCATATACCATGTCCAATTGCTTCTAAATGGAATGATATATGCTGCATGAACCTGAGTATCTGCCAGATCAGTATGTTCTTGGTCATAAATTTTTGGAACACGCTCAAGCATTTCATCAGTCATTAAATTGTATGGATCTTCTTTAGAATAGAAAAAGGAAGCATTTTCTGCTCCCTCGTTTGTTTTTTCAATGCTATTTTCTAAGCTTCCACTATTTCCTTGATTGTCATCTCTTTCAAGGCTGAAATCATTGCCTTGTATTCTGGATTCGTTTCGCTCTCTATTTTCCATGCTTCCATCATCTTCGGCTTTTCCTTCCTCATAAAGTCGATGGCTCTCTTTTGAACTTCCATCAAGTGTTTCACTAGGCTCTTCTCTTTGTAAAGGTCTATTAGCATTTGATAGTGTTTCTCCTCGCTGCTCTCTGTTAGAAAGTCCAATCTCATCACTGCGTAAATCGGATTCGGAAATTCTTCCATGAACTTCTTCTCTTCCTCCAGATTGTTCAAAGTCTTCTCTTTGATTGTCGAAATTATCTCGTCCGTATTTTCCATCCCTGAAAATTCGGTTTCTGTCATTATCATCTCTTTCGTCATTTGATCGAATAGCATTCTCCATACCTCCTAATTCATTATTATTTTCGTTAAGCTTATTATAATCGGCGCCTATACTCTTTGTCAGGTCGTAATTGACATATAAATTTCTTGTTCTAACCATCGTAGCTTCAATAATATTGCTACAAGCATTGGAAATACAGTTACCAACACTCATTAAAGAAATTCTATCTAGGTACTTAAAATTTTCTTGTAAGTTATCCATTGGAATAGGATAATCCAGATTAAATCTATTTGAAATTGCAAAGCTAATAGAATTTCTCATAAAATTTACAAATGAGTTTCTATCTTCATCAGCAATCCTCAGATTATTCGCAAGCTCATATATGCTTTCATCTGCGTATATTCTGCTAAGAGAATATAGATTCTCTGATAGGTTTTCACTTGAATCATACCCTTGCAGCTCAATCATATCTTTTAATGCATTTTCATGCTTTTCTCTATCAAAAGACCATAGTTCCACTTCATTAACATTTCTATCCATCGATACCGTCTGACTAATATCGAAGATATATCCTACCTTTTGAAAAGCATTACTGTCGTTTAAAATAGGTATCCCCTTTTGCCCTCTCATGACAGTTCGATTAAATCTTTCCCTCCACATATCAAAGCTTGCACAAGCAGTTGCATTAGGATTTTTATCATAGATACTAAGTTGACTTAAAAAGTCATATCTTTGATTATTTCCAATGACCTTTAAGAGCTTTAGATATTCTCTTTCACTATCTAAAACATCTCTTTTTACAAGCTCAATTATGTTGTAAAAATCATTCGTTCTCATCTTTACCTCCTAGTTCTTCAAAATTTCTTTTAATATTGCTTCTAACACATTTACGACAATGCTATTTCCAGCTTGTTTATACAGTATTGACGATAATTTACCTTTTCTTCCTGGATATATAGCTCTGAGTTTATTAAAGTCTTCATCATTAAAACCCATAAGTCTAAAGCATTCTCGCTCAGTTAAATATCTATATTTGCCATTACATAAATCAATAATTCCTGAATTAGGAATACGCACTTGCTTGGTGGAAATTGTGTAGGCAAACTTATCTATCACTTTAAGTCTTCCTCTAAAATTATTATTCTTAGGTTCTCCTCTTATATGTCTAAGCATTGACTCTTGCCTTACTTCATAAAGATTTGAAGCGTCTTTCTCAAGAAATTCAGATATATCCCTTGTTTGTGTTTTTTCGAGTTTGCCAAAATCAAAAGAATTATTCCCCAATATGCTTACAACAAATATACGCTCCCTTTTCTGTGGTATTCCAAAGTCCATAGCATTTAGAATTTCATATTTGCTCTCATATCCTAGTCTCTCCATTTCTTTTAAGTAATGAAAAAAGGAAGCTCTCAAATTTTTATCGAGAACTCCCTTTACATTTTCCCAAAGCACAACCTTGGGCTTAATATTCATTTCTTCTATTATTCGTATTGTTTCAAAAAGAAGACTACTTCTTGTACCACTGCCCTTTGTGCCACCTTTCTTTAAGCCGCTTCTGCTGAAATCTTGACAGGGACTACCATGCATTAATAAATCTATTTTTTCATCTGATGGATGATAATCTACTATACTCTTAGGCTCAAATTCTTCGCCATAAAGTGCATTATAACTTTTAACACAATTCTTATCTATCTCTACATAATCCACCATCTTATGAGATATTTTTTGCCTTATTAAAGCTTTTCTAATTGCACCTATACCACCAAACAGTTCTAATACATTTAGCTCATCTATTTTAATCACCTCCAATAAAATAAGGGAACAAGATTAGCTCTCATTCCCCTAAAAATTATTTACGATATATCCCTACTGTTTCTCTTATTTCATTCTCAATACATTTTAAGAAATCATCCTTATTCGCCTTTCCATTAGCAATATCAGATAGTTTCATTTCCCATTCAGCAGTAGTTTCTGCCGATTTAAAAGTATCTGAAACAATAGTCACCAAACTAATTCCTTTATTGGTTGCAATTAGATTCTTTTTATCTCTTTCGATAAAACCTTTTAAAATCAAGTTTTCAATAATACCTGCACGAGTTGCCGGTGTACCAAGTCCTTTTCTTTCTACCTCAATGCCTTTTTCTAAGGCATCATTACCCGCTACTTCCATAGCCTTTAAAAGTGTATCTTCCGTAAAATGCTTAGGTGGTGATGTATATTTCTCTTTTACTTCTTTATTTCTTATCTCAAATACTTCGCCTACCTTTACACCTGGTAGTAATGTATCTTCAGTTTTCTTAGTTTTATATTCTTTTAAATACTTAGTGAATCCCTCATCAATAATCACTTTGCCACTACTACTAAATTCAAAACCATCAAACTCAGCAACAATTTTTGTAGTATTTTCTACTAAAGGGTATCCAACACTTGCGTGAAGTTTATTTGTTATAAGTCTATATACCTTTGCTTCACTTTCTGGAAGAGTTGAAATATCTTCTTTTAATGAGCTGATTGTTGGTATAATCGCATGGTGATCCGTAACTTTTTTAGAATTAAACACTATCTTAATTCTTTCAGTATCAAAGTCATTCTTGCCTAAGATATTATTAATGACGCTTGTAATCATATCTTCAGTCAGGCATCTACTATCAGTTCTTGGATATGTTATAAACTTCTTCTCATAAAGACTTTGAGCATAATCAAGTGTCTGTTTCGCACTATATCCAAAATACTTGTTGCATTCTCTTTGAAGTGTTGTAAGGTCAAAAGGTAACTCAGGCTTTGTTATCTTTTCTTTTTGAAAGACATCAGTAATTTCTATGGAATTACCTACTAAATTGATAAGCTGCTCTGTGATAGTCTTGTCATCAATTCTGCCTGTAGAAAGTAAAAATTTATCTAAAGAAAGCTCAACTGTATAATATTTTTCTTTCTTGAAATTACTGATTTCATCATCCCTATTTACAATCATTGCAAGTGTGGGTGTTTGTACTCTTCCCACACTATAATTTTGCTTATACAGGCAAGAATAAAGCCTACTAATATTCATCCCGACTAGCCAATCTGAAATCGCTCTTGCCTTGGCGGATTCAAATAAATCATCGTAGTAACTTCCATCTTTTAAGTTTCTAAAACCATCTTTTATTGCACTATCTTCCATTGATGAAATCCAAAGTCGTTTCATCTTCTTTTTACAATTTGCTTGATTGTAAACAAGTCTAAAAATACTTTCCCCCTCACGACCTGCATCACAAGCATTTACTACATTCTCTACTTCTTTATCATTCAATAGTTTCTTCAAGATACTAAATTGTTTCTTAGTGGATTTTGAAACCTCATACTTATATTCACTCGGAATAATCGGTAAATCTTCCATATTCCACTTAGCATACTTTTCATCGTAGCTATCAGGATTTGCCATCTGAATCAGATGACCCACGCACCAGGATACCCTATATCCATTTCCCTCGTAGTATCCATCTTTCTTTTTTGTAGCTCCTATTACCTTTGCAATTGATATAGCTACACTCGGTTTTTCTGCAATAACTAAATCCATATTATCTCCAATCTTTCAAATAAAATAAGGCGAAAGATAATACTCTCTCGCCTTTAACTTGCACCAAAAATCATATAATTTATGATGCATTTTATTCTTCATCTTCTTCGATCTCTTCAACCTCTATTTCTGATGTTTCTTCACTTTCATCAGCTTCTGAGAAAAAATCATCGTCATCATCTTCTAATGCTTCAAGTTCTTCATTCTCTTTCTTTTTAACAACCTTAAAGTAATAACCTACACCTAAAGCTCCAGCTACTACAAGAATCAGAATTAAGTATATTCCTATATTGCTACTCTCCTCTTTTTTCACTGGTTTAGTCTCTTCTTTTATTGGTTCTTCCTTTACAATCTCCTTTTGTGTTTCCTTCTTTTCAACCATATTTAATAAATCATCTTCTGAAACTTCTGTTAAAAGCATTACATTTTCGCTATCTTCATCATGGTTAATGATTAGATGAAAAGTCTTTCCATTTTTAGTTGTAAAAGTTACAAACTGTCTTGCGTCTGCTGAATACATATCCGTAGACTTATTATCTTTACCATCGTTGTGGTGAATTGGATAATCTTTGTTTGCATTATCCTTATTCTCTGTAACAGATCCTCTTGCCTTTGATGGTGCTGACGCTACTCCTTTATTTGTATTTACAGGCTTGCTTGTTCCATCCATAGAAGACGTATCTCCATTACTTGAAGTCTGTTTAGGTGTTAGCTTATTCGGATAACGGATTTCCTGTTTCTCCTCTTTTTTATTTGACTTAGTTTCCACCTTATTTTCTGTATTAGATGTTGGTGTTGAAACATTACCAGAAGCATCGCTACCTTTTCCTGTATTTATAGGCGTGCTTGGAATAAAACTACTAAATGATCCACTGTTTTTAGGTACTGGATTTGAAATAGTTGGATTAACATTAGTCCCTATCTTATTTACAGAATTAAGCTTTTCCTGTAGTTCCTTAGTCTTCTTTTCTAACTCTTCAATAGATTTTTTTAGCTCAATATTTTCCTTTGATGAATCAATAGAATTCTTATTCTTTTTGATTTTCTTTTCCAAAGCTTCAATTTCATCTTCAAGATTTTTGATTTTATCTTTTTGTTTATCACTTAGCTTGTTTTTGTCCTTAAGTTCCTTGCTAAGATTATCTACCTTTTCTTTTAAGTCCTTAGACTCCTTATCCATCTTATCTAAATCATTTTTAGTAATATCAGTTTGAGCTGATGAATCTTTCTTAGGTTCTTCTGTTTGAGTGGCTTTATCTTGTTTTGCTTCATCTGACTTCTTTTCTTTATCTTTATCATTTTCAGTCTGAGTTGCTTTATCTTTTACAATCTTTTCAATCTTACGGATAATCTCATCTTTTCCATCACCTTTGACTTCATAATAAAGAAAATCATCAATGAATTTCATATCGTCAGGTAACATTGGCAAATCACCACTATCAAGGATTTGTCCTTTCTCCGCTTTTATAATTTCCTCTTTAAATACTTTCTTGTCTGAAAATACATATTTAATCTTTACTTCAAATTTCTCTTCCGTTTCTGCAAGAGCTTCAATCGGATTAAGCATTGAAAGTACAGTTCCATCTTTTGCAAATACAATCTGCTTATTTACAGTCATCACACCTATAATTGAAATCAAAAGTAACGTTGCTCCAATAAGTGCGGCCAATACTTTCTTATTCTTCAATTTGCTTTTCATTACTATATTTCTCCTTTTCTTTTTTCTCTTTGAACATCTTCACTAATTCCTCAAGAGTGATATTGTTCTCTCTACAAATCACTACATATTCTTGGTCTAATAGTTCTTCTTTACGAATAAATAAAGGCTCTAAATCTTTATCAATCTGAGCCTTCTTATCTAATAATTTTTGAATTTTTTTATTAACAGTATTCAGTTCCCTATTCACATTTTCCACTCCCTTCTATCTTTGTACGTTTGGTGGAAATCCAAATCCTACTGGATGGTGTTTACAGAATGTTGCAATCCAATCATCTAAGGTTGTTACCCTAACTACTCCGATATTATCCATTACCTTACCATCACCAATATAAATTCCAACATGACCATAAGTAAGTCCGGCTTGTCCACCACTACTGCTACTTTCAACTGCTACAAGCATTCCTACTTTTAACTTTGATCTATCAGAAGTAAATGTATGGTTTCGGTACATATCATTAGCATTACCTCCGATATATCCAAGACCTGCATTTTGATAAACCTGAGAAACCCACATTGCACACCAACCTGCTCCAGGTGATGGAGTAATATATGCTGCATTTACAATTTTCTTTTGAATATCAGAGGATGCTTCGTATTCTTTTCCTCCACCTATACCACCATTTGCAGTAATGAGATTCGTGTTGCCAAACATTTCGCCCATATTCCCCTGTGCAAGGAATAGTGCTTCATAATGCTTTAAATTGTCTGGATACTTGGCGAAGACTTCTCGAACCACGCTATCTATTTCTCTTTTACTTAAAGTAACAATGAGCTTTCTATACTCATAAGGTTCTTCATGGCTCTCGGTATATTCGTTCCCCTCTTCATCAGTGTAAGTTCCAGTTACAGTCTTATATCTTATCTCTATTTCCTCTTTATAATCGACATGGTACATAGTCTTAAACAAGTCATCTAAAATACTACTAACTTCAGACAAACTCTTTACTTCACCACATCTTGAAGTGATATAGGATAAAAGCTCATGAACATTATGACCAATATCTCCATTTTTTCTTACGATATATTCATCGTATCCGGGATTATTCTTTTCTACATTTTCAAGCTCGCTATATAAGTCATTCTCCTTGTTTGAAAAACTTTGGTTAATCTCAGTTAAAACATTTGGTCTTGATAAATATGATGTTGTTAAAACACTACTCGTAGAGTTAGCAAATCCACCCATTGTCATGCTTGCAAAGTTAAATACAAAAGTTCCAAAAATAATTATGGCAGCTACTACTATTGCTGCCACTTTTGCTTTTCTTATGATAAAGTCTTTAGATACCTTGAATGTATCCATCAGTGTCTTTTTAACTCTATCTCTAATTCTTGTCTTATTTTGCTTATAGATAGCTGACTTCATCTGTTTCTTCTTTTGAAACTTCTTATAAGTATTTGCTTTTTTATATTGGTCAGTCTTCTTAACCTCGTCCATGCTCTTTCTAAACTGAAGCTTAGATTTTCTACTTTGGATTTTCCTATCGCTCTTTTCTAAATCATATAGCTTCTTACTTTTTCTCTTGTCCGAATAATTCTTTACACCATGAATAAGTTTAGAGGAATTTCCTAAGCCTTTTTCAGCAGCTTCAACCGATGCATTTTCATCACTACCAGATGATAGATAAGCACTTGTAACCTCACCAAGTTTTGCAGCTCCAATCACACTTCCACCGACTAAGGTTTCCTTGTTATACCTTTTATAAAGCTGATTTTTCTTTTCCCTATCTCTGATGGCTTCTTTACCAGTTTTAGAAGCTTTAGTGTTATCTTCCTTTTTCTTATCCACCCCTTTTCTTGTAAAGAGCTTATCAGAATAGTTCTTTCTTTTAAGTGACCTTTTCTGCTTTTCATGAAGTTTGGATTTTTTATTACCTAAAGGCTCATATGATACATCACTGTCTCTAAAATCATTATCGTATCTGTCAATAACTCCATCACCATCTTGGTCTTTTGCTAAAGGATCATAGATACGATTTTCTTTAACCTCTGTTTGATAATCTGACTTGGCTACTTCGGCTTGAAAACTGTTACTTCGAATATTTCTTTTTATAGCATTTTTGCTCTTGTTACTTGTGTCTATTTCACTAGTAATATCAGCCCTTTTACTTATCTTCTCGTGAATCTTATCTTGAAACCTATTTTCTTCTTTAACAACCTTATCCCTGTAATCATCTCCAGTTTTTCTTTTGTAATCTAGGACATCATCTGTTTCAGCATTTGTGATTATTTTTTCTTCTCTTGCCCTTAACTTTTCATTCAAATCTCGCTTTCTTTTTTTACTCATAAGACGCTACCTCACTTCTTCAGGTTTTGTAGTCATCTTTTGATATAGGATTGTGTCTTTAGGGAAATTATCTACAAATGGAACAATGGTATTTCCAAAGAAAATCAGACCTTCACCAGCTCTCGAATTGGTAACGAATTTTTCCTGATCCTTTGAGATTTTAAGCTTTACAACAAGCCAGTCTCTATCACCTGTTGCTTGATTAAGCATTAGAATAAAATCCGTATTATCGAAAATATTTTCAATTTCTTTACTTGCAAGTAGATCTTTAACATTCTGTGTAATTCCTGTTGGAATACCACCCCATTTTCTAAATCTCTTCCAGATTTCCACCGAATACTGTGAAGTCTGTTCATCCTTTAAAAGCAAGTGAAACTCGTCAATGTAATACCTTGTACTTTTGCCGGTATTTCTATTTTGAGAAACCTTATTCCAAACCTGGTCTTGAATAACAAGCATTCCTATCTTCTTAAGCTGCGTTCCAAGTTCTTTAATATCAAAGCAAATAAGTTGCTTATTTAAATCCACATTTGACTGATGATTGAAGACATTAAGACTTCCTGAAACATAGATTTCCATTTCTGTTGCAAGTTTCTTTCCAACCTTTTCTTCTTGCCCTTTTAACATATTGTAAAGGTCTTGAAGTATAGGCATATTCTCTGGAATTGGATTCTCAAAATACTTCTCATAAATTCTTGGTAAGCACCTATCTATAACAGATTTTTCTTCTGCCGTAAGACCACTACCACCAACCACAAGTTCAAGCATAGACATAATAAAGTTCGCCTTATCCTTAAGTGGTGCATCACCATCTCCATAGTTCATATTTATATCTAGTGGATTTAGATAGTCTTTACTCTTTGCACTAACCTTAATAACTTCTCCCTTAAACTGTTTAACAAGATTGCCATATTCACCCTCTGGATCACAGATAATGACATCATCATCTGTTGTAAGAATAGCATTTGCCATTTCACGCTTTGCAGAAAAGGACTTACCAGAACCAGGCGTACCTAAAATTAAGCCATTTGGATTTTTAAGCATTTTTCTATCAGCCATAATAAGATTATGGCTTAAGGCATTTAATCCATAGTACAAGCTATTTGATGAGTTTATGAAAAGTTCCTCTGTTGTAAATGGTAAAAAGACTGCTGTAGATGATGAGGTTAGTCCTCTATCTATTTCAATCTTATTTACGCCAAGAGGTAATACACTGATAAAACCTTGTTCTTGACTATGATCTAAGCGTTTAATCTTACAATTATGCTTACTTGCAATAGATGAAATCTGAGAAATAGTCGTATCTAGCTTTTGTACTGTCCTTGCAAAATTCATAAAGACAATCGTTACGATAAACATACGCTCATCTCTTGTCTGGAGGTCTTTTAAAAGCATCTTAATATTATCACCATAGGTAATTAAATCACTTGGTAAGATATCCATGTCATAGCCACTTCTAACTGCCTTTTTATTTTCCTCAATCTTCATCTTATCAATATCTGTATTTTTTCTTTTCACCATTTTAATAGCTTCTGTCTGCTCAACTGCCTTGATATGAAAAGAAATATTGATGTTGTCATCTATATCTAAAAATTCTGCAAGCATTCTATCCGATAGCTCACTTGCAAGTATTTGAAGATGACTTACAGCTCCAATATATTTTCCAAACTTAAAATACTTACTTGGCACGAAGTTAAAAGAATCTGGTGCAATAACAGTCTTTGTACTTTCTCTTGGTTTTAAGTCTTTATAGGAAAAAGAAAAGAGCTTATCTGGATTTAAAATATCATGCAATACCTTTAATCTTTCTTCTCCAGTTAAGCCCTCAGCACGAACTCCCATGCTCTTTAGATTTGATAATATATCAATCTCAAGTCGCTCAAGTTTTGCAGTCGCTTGCTCCAAACTATCCGCTTCAACTCCAAAGGTGATATACTTCGATTTCTTTAAACCATTATTTCCCTTTGCAAGCTGACTTTTTAACATCTCACGAAACTCTAATCGAATATCATCATAACCATCATTTTTATCCGGTATCTGAATGGCTGCTTTTAATTCATTATTTCTTCCAAGCTGATTGATATATGAAAACTCAATATCTACACTTGGATCAAAAGAGTTTAAGACATTCGCAAATTGATTGAAAATCAAATCCTTATCTTCTTCTAAGGCAATCTGATAGTTTATATCCTGAAATGCAATACACTTATTATAGTGCTTTTCATCAAGCTGGCATATTCCACTTTTTAGCATTCTCAGATAAGGTATTGTGTCTTCAACAGTATATCTCTTAGGCTCTTTCTTAAATATTAAGTCGATTAGAGAAGCTTTTTTCTTCTGCTTAGTCAGCTTTTCTTTTTTCAGGTTTCTTCTGTTTTCCTTTAATACCTTTTGATTTTTTTCTAACTGAATTTGCTGTATTTTTCTTTTCTTGTTCAAGGTAAACCTCCTTTCTCACTCGCTTCTGTGGTTGATAAAACTTGTGTAGATATATGTGCTTAAAATATTTCTCAAAGGTAAGTCCATCTTTTTCAAATAGTGTTACAAAGAAGATTGGAAGAGTTGATACAATTAAAAACAGTATCGCTATATCATTAGGCATAAACTTTCTCATAAATAAATAGACTGGTATACCAACCAGTCCAGCAAGTGTAAATCCAATTAATTGTCTTCTTGTAAGATTAAAGGCTACCTTTGTTTTTACCTTTTTTAAATCTTTGGGAATTGGTACATAGCCCATAACTTACCTCCCATCTTCTTTTTCCTTTGAAAATGCTTCAAAATGCTCATAGCATGAAGCAACTTCATTTCTCATCTCTTCTAATTCTGACTCAATGAATGCATTTTTCTGCTCTTGATAACAAAGAATAGATTTCACATCATCTCTTGTACTTTTTACTTCATCTTCTAAATTCTTTAATTTGTTCCTGTTAAAAATCGAGATAGCAAATGCTCCAATTCCTACTGCAATAATTGAAACAGGAAACAACTTTTTCTTTACTTCTATCATTAAAAATCCTCCTTAATGTGCGTTTAATACACTCTTTGCAAGCGTTCCACTCTTTAGCATCATTAGACCAAGAAGTAATGCATAGCCTAATATCATAAAGGTACTTGCATGAATGTCCGTTATCTTTATCGTCTTTACTAAAACTGCGTAAATACCCAAGCATATAATCAAGAATAAGCCTTGAAGCCCAATAGCAAATAGACCTTTGATATAGTTTGTTCCAATTTGTCCCCACTCCTTATTTCCCATAGTGGCAAATGGAATTGCTGAAACTGAACAGTAAACATATATCTCAAACATTCTGCCATAGACAACTAGCATTATGACTACCGACATAACCTGTATTGCAACTTTAACAAGCGAGGTTTCAAAGAGTATCATCACCAGTTCTCCAAGTCCTTTGTCTTTTAATCCCTCAACCATCTGAACAATTTGATCACCTGAAACGGTAGCAGAAGTATTGATTACTCCTGCCGCCTGATTTACAAGGTGTTGTGCAACATCAAAGACTGCCATTGAGAATGTAAAGGCATGAGATACTAGCCATACCGCTATCCACATCTTTATCATGTATTTAAAAAACTCAAAGGTATCTGTATCGTGCATATTATTCTTTTGCATAACCATATTTATCAGTTCAATACATAAAACTGCTGTAATGATTAAACCTGCAATTGGAATAATGACACTATCATTGATACTCTTAATAAAGTTAAATACCTCTGAGTTCCATCCCATTGGTGTCTTGCCTATATCGGTTGCAACTGCTCCGACTTTATCATTAATGTCGATAAACATTGACTCAAGATTTGCTTGGATTCCCCCGAGAAGAAGCTCTTTAAAAAATTCCTCTATCTTATCGAAAATACCAAACATAGGCTACTCTCCTTACTTCAATACATTTGAAAGTAATGGAATTAGTTTTAAGCCGATTAGAACGATGCCTCCTCCAGCCATTAACTGCTTAATACCCTGAGATTTTGCTCCAGGATTATCATTACCATATCCCTCCATAAGGTTAATAACACCCCATGCTCCAAGACCAGCACCCACTGCCATTACCAAAATCTTTAATACATTAACTGCTTGTACAAAAAAATCCATTATTTATTCCTCCTCGTTTTCTTATTTCTTTTCAATTTTGTTCATAGACATAACTACAAAATTCTTATATGTCTTTCCATTTTTAGTTCGTTTATTGAAGTAACCATATACATGAATGAAATCACCTTCTGAAAATTCCTTAGCCACTTCAGATTTATTGCCATAGGCTGCACAGTTGATATACTCTCTACCTTTTCCATATCCTTTCGAAAGAGCAAAATTTACAACTTGAACCTCTTCATCACCTCTTGTAAAAGTTCCAAAAGTAGGTTCTTTTAACAGATTAGCATTGATATTAATCATTTCTTTGTCCATTTTTTCCTCCAATTAAAAAAACGACTGAAAAGTTAATTCCAATCGCCAAGTATTTGTATATTTAGTTATCTATTAGGTAGGGCTTCTTATCCTTATCATCTTTTCTCCTTTACTTTCTGTAACATATTTAAGGGAACTAGCATTTTGTCGTGTATATATTAGTGAGAGGCATTTGAAATACTAGTTAGCAACTCTTGCGAGTTTTCCCTATTTATTGATTGCAATATAAATTGAAAATAGGCATGAAAAAGACGATAGATTTTTTATTTCTATCGTCTTTAATACTTTATATTCCGTTCGACAAACTGGAAATTGACAAATTACTGTCAACCTTATTAATCCGTGTTACCCCAAAACTTATGAACAATTTTCCAAGTATTTTCTTCGATTCTTTCTTATATTAGCAATAATAACCACTGCAATTGCAAAGAACTCAATTATAAGTTCTGCCGTGAATAGCCTCAAATATCTGGGTGTATCTGGCTTTAAATTCAAAAAATATTGTTGTATTTTATCACTTTCGGCAACATTAAATGTGTCATCAAATTCTTCGTGTTTCTCTCCAACTGCGTCATATATATCCAAAGAATAGCCATCTGGAAAGCCTTGCTGATAAACAATCTTACTAACATCATATTCAATGTGAAAATATTCTTTTACACTTTCTACTATATAGTCATCTTGATTTGTAACATATATGCTTCTTTTTGGAAACAAAAAATCAGGTGACATAAGCCACAAGGTATATACATCGATTACTATGAACAGAATCAACATCAAGATAAATACTGCTTTCTTCATACACTAATCACTTCCATAAATTCAAATTTATTTTATTATACTACATATACCCATGCCACATAAAGCTATGACAGAAAATATTACAATCTTGTAATTACTGTATTTCTATTAAGCTTAACTTTACCTTTTCTCTTGATATATTCCTCAATATCAAAGGCATTTTTCTTATTAAAATCTTCAAGTAACTTGTAATTCTTATGCTTTGTAATATCAAATTTATCTGATAAAAACGGTCTTACACCACGAAGCTGAAAGATACATTTACTGCCATCCATAACCGTTATCTCATCTTGGCTCATCAATTCTTTCCCTGTCTTTTGATAATTCAGTCCATAACTGTTGGCATTGGATCTTGTTTCCGATGTGTTATATAGGTCTATCGTTTCCTTTCCAAGCGTTTCTGATAGCTCTTTAAGTGTTGTTTTCTCCTTTCCACCCAAGAATAGCGTGCTATCACAGTTACCGACAATGGTATCAGCATTGTCCTTGTAAATTGCCTTTAGCTGAGATTGTGCCTGCAAGATAATACTTGCTGAAATTTCTCTTGAACGGATTGTCGCAATCAATTTCTCAAATTTGGGAATTAAGCCGATATTTGCAAACTCATCAAGCAAACACCTTACATGGACAGGTAATCTTCCTCCATATTCGTCATCTGCCTTATCACAAAGTAAGTTAAATAGCTGTGAGTACATAATAGACACCACAAAGTTAAAAGTATCATCTGTATCAGAGATAATAACAAAAAGTGCTGTCTTTCTATCTCCAAGAGTATCAAGCTCAAGCTCATCTTCTTTCATCAAGTCCCTAAGCTCTTGAATATCAAAAGGAGCAAGCCTTGCCCCACATGAAATAAGAATAGACTTTGCTGTTTTTCCTGCAGCAAGTTTGTATTTTTTATATTGCTTTACTGCAAAGTGCGTAGGCTCTTTCTTTTCCAATGCTTCAAATAGTCTATCAATAGGATTCATATATGTTTCATCATCTTCTCTAACTTCTGAAG
The DNA here is from genome assembly GCF_000524255.1 of Streptococcus sp. AS20. Taxonomy (NCBI): domain Bacteria; kingdom Bacillati; phylum Bacillota; class Bacilli; order Lactobacillales; family Streptococcaceae; genus Streptococcus; species Streptococcus sp. AS20. Next base: position 50,352 of record NZ_JANS01000015.1, read on the forward strand.
CATCTATCATATCAAGTAATGTTGCAAAGTTCTTTTCCTCTCTTGGAGCTTCATAGAAAATATATCCGATAAGAGCCGTATAGTAGAGTTTTTCGGCTTTAATCCAAAAATCCTCACCTGATTTTTCGCCCTCTCCCTTAGTGTTTGCTATAATTGTTTGCACTAATTTGAGGATGTCTTTTTCACTTCTGAGATAGGCAAAGGGATTGTACTTCATGCTCTTTTTGAAGTTGATGGTATTTAAGATTTTTATCTCATAGCCATTATCTTCAAGCATTTTGCCACACTCAATTACTATCGTTCCTTTCGGATCAGTTACGCAATATGACGAGTGCATTTGCATTAGGTTCGGCTTTACATAAAATCTCGTCTTTCCGGAGCCGGAACCTCCAATAACAAGCACATTCTTATTTCTTGCATACTTTGGATTTGCCGGTCTGCCATTCATGGTTAATCGCTCAGTTTGAGTAAGCAAGATATTATTTTGAAACTTTTCATCCATATACGGCTCTATATCTTTTCTCGTTCCCCATCTTGCTGAGCCATACTCTTTCCCCTGTCTGAACTTTTTTGCGTTTTTACCTTTGGTATAGACAATAAATTTAATTAAAGCTGCTACTCCCACGCCCATTAAAATATCAGCCACATGAATACTTGGCAGTAAGCTCATGGTGTTAAGTTCCAATATTCCTTGAAAGATTTTATCTATCACATCGCCGCCAGTATAGGCTCGTACATGATGAGAAAAGATATTGCCTACATAGAAAAATGCAAGATAGGGAATGTTCTGTTTTAGAAACTTTGCCTTATCTTGCACTTTGAATAAGCCTTTGATGTCTTTTAGTATCTTATCTATCATAGGCTCTGCTCCTTTTGCTTATTCTTGACTTTATCTTTAGAAATAGTATTTTTAGCTAGTTCTTTAAATTTCTTTATGTTCTTGTGAATTGACTCCTTATTTTTTTCTTTTTTCTCAATATTTGATAGCACATTTTGAAAAGCTTTATTCATAACTTTTGTATCTTTTGCTTGGAAGAATACTGAATGTGTCCCAGTCTCCTTATCTTTCATCACTGAGAATTTAACACCATATTTATTCAATTCTTTTTTTAGTTCTTTTAATTCACCATCTTTAACATTGATTTCTTCAAGCTGACCTTTCTTAACCATATCTTTGAGTTTGACTTCATTTCCCTCAGCCTTGATAAGTTTATCTAAGCCACCATGTTGTTTTGATCTCTGTTGTAATTTCTTTACTTGGCTTAAGATTTCTTGATATGTTGCCTTTAAGACATTAACTTCAATATTAACTACTCTATTAGAAATTTCTTCATTTATCATTAGTAACCTCCTTCCCTCATATCATAACTAACAAGTGCTGTATAATAGGCATCCATATTGCTTGGTGCATTATATGCTGCCGTTAAGATAAATGCTCTTACATTTCTTATTTTTGATTCGTTCTCTGATAAAGCATTTACAAGATACTCCATATGCGAAGAATCTAATTCTCTAAATCTCTCTTGAATAACATATGCTGGTAATTTCGTTTGATTTATTGTTACTGTATCTTCTGCATTTAATACCATAACATCAGCTAAAACTTTAATTATTTCATCAAAGGTTTTAGCAATAATCTTATTACCTAGCCTCATGTGTTCGTTATATCCTGTACTTTCTCTTAATTCTTCTAAACAAGATTTATATGATTTTATTTTTTTACATCCTTCCTCCATTCCGTCCCTTAAATAAAATGTGTCTTTTTCACAGATGGGTAGGTGGGAGGAATTCTCTGTAGAAATATATGAAGTAATCTTTGATGAATTATTTGTAGTAATCTCTGGTAATGGTTCATGCAAGTTGCCATAATGCACTGGTAGATTTTCATCAAATGCATCGGTGCTAAATGCCTCATTGCATTGGTTGATTTTGCCCTCTTCCATTGGTGCATTTTGCCCTAATGCATTAGGCATAGCACTTTTACTTACTTGTTCTAATATTTCTCTTTCTTTCTCTTGTTTTCTTTGGTTTAGTTCAAGATAAAGTTCTTCTAATTTCTTGTCATTTATTGTGTACCACTTCGTTTTATCTCTAGGATCTTTATTATAGTTTCCAACTAAAAGATAGCCCGCTTTTTCAAGCTTAGAAAAAGTTCTCTTTACTGTATCAATACTTAAATAATCAAAATCTTTTTCTTGCCATGCTCGTATTGAGTTATATGTCCAATACTTGCCATCATGATAATTGTTACCAGACTTCTTATTTATCTCAATCCAGTAATTTATTTGTTGAAGCACAAGAGCTTCATTTAAGCCTAATTCTCTGGCTAATGCTTTATTAGCCAGTATAGGTTGTTCATCAAATAAATACATACTCATATCATCGCCTCCTTTCTCTGAAATTTAGGCATAGAAAAAGACGATAGATTTATATTCCATCGTCTTAACTCTCTCTTATATTTCCTTTAATGTATCTTTCGCTACTTCAAGATACGCTGTGATCCAAAGTGCAATTTTAGGTAGCCCATAAGGACTGATCAAGAATGCCAGTAGTAATGCTACTATTCCTGTTGCCATATCTTTTTGTATAAAGCAAGCTACTGCTCCAATAAATACTAGGAAAGATATTATACCTAAAATCATTCCACTAACTTTTATAATAAATTTTAGAAAAGCAATTAGTATCGACAAGATTAATATTATTGGAAATAAGATAATTTTCAATGCCCATCTCATAACAGACCTCTCTATTTCTTTGATTTATCCTCTAAACTCTTAATACCTGTATTGTTCAACTTTTCAATTGACATCAGCTGAGTTCTGGCAAGCTTTCTAAGTTCTATCATTCTTTCTTTTTGATCCATACCTTTACCAATAAGAATTGCATTATAGCTTTCCATATTTGCAAGAACAAGTAATTCATTCAGACTTGCATAGTCTCTCATATTACCCTTTAACTCAGGATTTTCTTCACGCCACTGTTTTGCTCTTTTGTTAAACAAGGCAACATTGAGCATATCTGCTTCACTTGCGTACTTATAGGATAGCTGTTCGTTGGTAAGATCCTTTAAGAGATATTCTTTGATTGCGTCTGTATGAATTTTGTAGTTAATCTTGGAAATTTCTCGATTAAGATTCCAACCTAATGATAGCTTAGAGTTTTCATCTGACTTAAGTCTTTTGTAATCCTGAATTACATACATCTTAAATTCAGCAGAAATCCATGAAGCAAATTCAAAGGCAATATCTGTATGTGCAAATGCACCACCATATCTTCCGCCTTTTGAGATAATTCCGATTGCGTCTGTTTTTTCTACCCATTTCTTAGGGGACAGTGTAAAGGAATTATATCCAGCTTCCGATTTAATTCGGTCGAATTCGACCGAATTGAAATTCATGTTGTTTAAGCTTTCCCATAAACCAAGAAATTCAATTGTATCTTTTCTTCTCATCCAATTTTTAATTACATCACTTGGTTCATCGCTTTTATATCTAGCAATATCCGTTAGACTTATATAGTCGTTTTTAAAGTCTTCAGTATAAATTTGAATAGCAAAACCTTTTGCTTCAATCGTCTCTTTTTTCACCCTAGACATATGAGTTCCTCCTTTATGCTGATGTACTGTTTACAACATTTATTTTCGTAATAACTGCTCTAAACAGCACACCAACGATTCATTTTTTTGATTTTAAACTTTGGTAGAAGCTCTAAAACCCTTGTATTTACTTGACTATTTGCCTGTGTCATTATTATGACACGAAACCCAGCGAAGAAGTCGAGGATGGTTGAAGTTTTATCGGATTTAAGAGAAATTAATTTCATAATTAGTTTTTTAGGTTTAGAAAAATTAAAATCAATATCTAATCCACTCAGCTCTTCTGCTGCATCCTCATTAACACCATCCTTATCAAACCAATTATTAGAAATCTGACCCTCTGATTTATCCAAAAAAATTTTTAAATAGGGAGTACCCGTTTTTGTCCAATAAATTTCGCCATTCTTATCTTTTTCTTTAAAAAATTCTTTTGTTCTTATACTTTTAATAACTTTTTCTATTCCAGTCGGGGATTTAATATGTAATAAATTTTTTCCTCTAGTATTATCTACGATTGTCCCTCTCCTAAATCGCCTACCGGTTAAGTCATCAACATATCTGTATTCTTTAATCGCGCTTTCTTTTAACTCAATCTTATTAAAGTGATTTTGAAACTTATTTAACGCGTAACACAATATTGACTCACCAACTATTGATAATTGTTTTGCATTATTATTTTGTGATTCACTTCTTTTCCAATGTATAGATGTTACAAAATTCCCTTCCCCAAATATCTCATCACAGAGCAATTTCAACTGTTCTTGTTCGTTATCATCAATGGAAATAAAAATAACACCAGTTTCACTTAGGAGATTTTGTGCACTCTCAAGCCGTTTACTCATAAAGGACAGCCATTTTGAATGTGAATAACCATCATTCTTATCCACAATTTTATCATTGTAAATGAAGTCTTTATTCCCCGTATTATAAGGCGGGTCAATGTAAATGACATCAATTTTGCCGGCATGAGTTTTTTCTAACAGATGCAAACTGTGGAGATTATCTCCTTCCAGCAGAAAATTATAATCTTCCGATGCAGGATTTTCTTTGATTTTTCTGGTTTCATCTTCGACAAAAACAGGGATTTTGCTTTTCATCTCCTCTTCTACTAATTCGACGTGCTCCTCCCAAACCAAGCCATAGCGCTTGGAATCAATCAATGCGATCAGTTTTTCCAATTTTGGCAGGTCTTCATGCTTGGATTCTTTTCTTGCCTGCTCCATCAAGGTTCTGACATAAGCTAGGGCTTCTGCCCTCTCATTCTGATCCGGGCATTCATTAAACGTTGCAGGCATTAGAAAACACCTCCAATCTTAGTGATTGAAAGTGTTTTTGAGTATACTAAAAAAAGGGTATTAATTACCTCTGCTCTGCTCATGATAAAATCCTTTCCTAACCATGTCAAGCCAAAATATTTATTTTTTTTCTTTATTTTATCAAAATTTCAAAATGAAATCAAAAAAGAGTTTGGATTAGCCAAACTCATATTCTTATCTGTGATAAAGAATCTCTTACAGATTAAAACTTAACAAGAATCATACTGAAAAGAAAAATGATTAAAATAAGTACTAAAAGCAAAGGTAAACTGTTGGCAAAAGGCAAACGAAAACCCACATACTAACTATAAAGAACAACCAACTGTACAATCTGAAGCCATTTAAAAATCTTCACAAAACGTGGATTATCATGATTTTTTACAGCAGTATAAATAGACAAAGATAAATGCAATCATCAAACCATGCCAAAACATCGGTATCAGGGACGGTTCTGTTTTGTGAGTCGTTAAAAAACTATTCACTATAACTTAATTTTCCTGTCTGACTGTTTCTTCTTGTTCTTGCTTAAGCTGTATTTGTTTAAAGACCAGAGAAATCATCCAAATAGCTAAAATCAGAGGCAATGACACCAACAGATAATTGCTAATTATCCCATGATCACCTACTAAAGGCGGCTCCTTCAAAAAACCATAATTTCCACCACTCACAAAATTTACAAATAATAACAAGAGATTCATAGCAAAACTAATCTCTACAATTCGCCGCAAGTCCAATTGCTTACTATCATAATGATTCATCAAATACGTGAGAGAATTCCCCAAAAGAGCATAGTGACCAATCAGATAGGATACTAAGGTAATATGAGGAAAAGTAAATGGATCAAACAAAGGATAAATCAATGCACAAATAGGCCCAAATACTCCTAAAAGAGCAAAATATTGTTTATAAACTGAGGAATCAGGCAGAAACAAAATAGCAAACATCGCCAATCTACAATGATAAAAAGGAAGTGCCTCAGATAGTGGTGACAAAGTGGCGACATACCAGCTATAAAGCATTAGAATTTGGAATCCTTGTACAAATTTTAAAATAATTTGATAACGCTTATTTTGATGATATTTTACAGCACTGTACATGATGTAAATGATTCCTAAAAACATCATTCCATACCAAAACGGGGTTAATTGTGGTGCCTCTGTTTTATGACTTGTAAAAAATTCTTGTAAATTCATCTCTTACTAATCCATCCTATTGATTAATTTTTTTATTATAGTTAGTTTTCTCGTTGTGGCAACAGTCCCTAGTTTCTTTTCGAGAAAATTATTATTTAACTTCTTTTTTCTGGCATTTTTTGGCAAATATATATAAAGACAAGCTTCTCCAATTGCAAATATTTCATCTGTAAAGCTCATTTCTGCTACTTTTTGAGTCTCTCTGTAGATAGAAAATTGTTTGTAAACAACAAATGAATCCTCAACTGGTCCAATTCCGTAGGAAAAAGATTTTGCAGGACAGCCTTTTCTAAATCAGATTTTTTCTTTACGACAATCGATAAATTCACACCAAGCTTCTCCCAAATCAACTGGTGAATATGTTGAGCAAGTTCTTCAGCGGACATACTAGTTTTGCAAATGACATTGCCTGATTGAATGTAACTTGAAACATTGTTTAAGCCAGATTGTTGCAACATTTGAACCAAATCACTCATCTTAGGAATCCGATTTAAACCTATTGGCATCACACCGCGAAGAAGAGCAAGATACTGCACCTGATGCTTACACCTCATTCTCCAATTCCTCTACTAGATTAGCTAAATTCATAGAATTGCTGCCCTTTATCAAGACTTGATCCGTTGGTTTTAGTGCTTTTTTAACCGCTTTTACCAAATCCGAAAACTGATCTTTATCAGCATTTTTTACAAAATAATGAACTTTCCCTGGTGGGAAAATTTCCTGAGCATAGGCAAAAAGAGCAGCCATATCCTCTCCGTAGAGAAATATTTCTGAGAGAATTTCCGGATTTAGACTAGTTATCATAGCACCATGCATTTGTTTAGACTCAGCCCCCAGCTCCTTCATATCAGCTAAAACAACCAACTTCCGACCATTATCATTATAAGGAATTGTAGAAAAAGTTTCCAAAATCAGACGCATAGCTGTTGGATTCGCATTATAAACATCTGAGAGGATATCAGCTCCATTTTTAGCTTTTTTCCATTCAGTGCGATTTCGCGTTAATTCAAGAGTCAAAAAAGCTTTTTGAATGACCTCTTCTGTCACCCCTTCTTTTAAGGCTACATAAGCGGCAATCATGGCATTAGTCGCATTGTATTTTCCAGTTACTGGAAGGTCAATAGCACTAGTTAAAAAGTTGGTCTCAAAGGTCAAGCTATCTTTTCGTTCTTCTAATTTTGTTAGACAAATATCTTCGTCTGGACCAAAACGAACAACGTTCTGCTGACTTGGTAAAAAGTCATTGATAATTTTGTCCGCTGGGACAACTAAAAGAGTCCCATTTTTCATACCGTCAGCGATTTGTAGCTTTCCTTTTGCAATTTCATGACGGCTTTTAAAAAATTCTAGATGTGCTTCACCAATTAAAGTCACTATGCCTACTTTTGGCTGAGCGATAGTAGATAAAAGATGAATATCCCCCATGTGATCCTGCCCCATTTCCAGAACCAACTTTTCAGTATCATCTGGCATATGCAAGATTGTATAAGGAAGACCAATTTCATTATTGTAGTTTCCTTGCGTTTTGTAAGTCTTATAAGCCATTGACAAGAGGTGAGCCAGCATGTCTTTGGTCGTCGTCTTACCATTAGAACCTGTGACTGCAAAAACATCTACTTTCATCTTTTCCAGATAATACCGTGCCAAATGCTGCAGTGCTGCTAATACATCATCTACTAAAATATAAGGATAGTCTTCCAATTCTTTTTCTGACAAGGTTGCCACAGCTCCATTTTCAAACGCTGTCGCAATAAAGTCATGCCCATCACGCGCACCCTTAAGAGGCAGAAATAAATCTCCCTCTCCAATCAATCGGCTGTCAAATTCTGCCTTTCTAAATGTACAATCTGGAAATAGATGAACATCATTTTTAGCTTTCAAAACAGAAGCCACTTCATAGAACGTTAATTGCATTTTTATCCCCTACTTATCTTAAATATCTCTAACTCTCTCATTATACCACAGAAAAACCGACTTTTACAGATTCACTAAAAGATATAGCAAAATAACAGAAAAAAATGAAAAGACAGGAGCAATGTTATTCCTGTCTTGTTTTATGACTGCAAAAAGCTCTTATATTGATGCTATGGCTAATTGCTCAAAGCAAAGCTTTAAGATTCAGACAAAGCTTACGACTTATTCGCTTTTCAAACTTGGAAGAGTACCTGCTCTTATCTCATAGTAAATGCTTTTCACGTTTTGTAAACATTTCTTGAGCTAACCGAACCAATTTTTCAATCAAATCTGTATAAGAAATGCCCATATTTTCCCAAAGCAGGGGATACATTGACCACTGTGTGAATCCAGGCATCGTGTTTAACTCATTGAGGAAAATCTCACCTTTATCAGTGTAAAAGAAATCACAGCGAGCTAAACCAACGCCGCCAATCGCTCGAAAGGCTTTTTCGGCATGTTGACGCATGGTAGAAATCACATCATCTGACAATTTTGCAGGAATAGACATAGTGATTTTGTTGTCAATGTATTTAGCTTCGTAATCATAGAAAGCAACATCTTTCACTACCTCACCTGGTAAGCTGCTTTGGGCTTCTTCGTTCCCAAGTAAACCAACTTCAATTTCACGCGCATTGACACCTTGCTCAATCAAAACACGACTATCATATTTGAAAGCTAACTTAAGAGCAGAACGCAATTCATCTTGATTTTCAGACTTGGAAATACCGACGCTAGAGCCCATATTGGATGGTTTTGTAAAGACTGGATAAGTTAGATTTGCCTCTACCTCTGCAATCTTTTCTTCTATATTTTCGTCTTCAATCACAGCTACATATGGTACTTGTGGAATGCCAGCAGAAGCCAACACTCGTTTTGTTGTGATTTTGTCCATGGCAACACTAGAAGAAAGGATATTACAACCCACATAAGGCATTTTCAACACTTCAAGAAATCCTTGGATAGACCCGTCTTCTCCCATTGGACCATGAAGAACGGGGAACACAGTAGCACCTTCTTCGTAAATATCACTCGGCTTCATTTTTTGACTCTCAATGACGGTATCATTTGTCATCAATTTTTCATCATCAGCAGGTTTGCTTGAAAATTCTTGCGTCTTGATAAAATCACCTGCTTGTGTGATGAAATAAGTCTTGACAAAAAATTTGTCATAATTAATCGCACGCATGACACTCTCTGCTGATAAGACAGAGACTTTTCTTTCCGCACTGCGTCCGCCGTAAAGAAGAATGATTTGTTGTTTTGACATTTTCATACCTAACCTTCTCATCTTAAAAGAAATCTACAAATTTAATCGCCTTTTAGTATACCATATTTTAGCTTGTTTTTGAACAGAAACAGAGCTTTCATTTTCTTTTAAACAAAGCTCTATCACCCTTTTACAACTCCGTACGATTCTCAATAGCTCGAAGCAAAGTCACTTCATCTGCATATTCAATATCAGATCCAACTGCTAATCCACGGGCTAGTCGCGTCACTTTGATACCAGCTGGCTTTAACACCCGCGAGATATACATGGAAGTTGCTTCTCCATCTGCTGTTGCATTGGTTGCTACAATCACTTCTATCACTTCACTATCCATCAATCGTGTGATTAAACTTTTCAGATTGATGTCATCTGGACCAATACCATTCATAGGAGAAATCAATCCCTGCAAAACATGGTATAAACCATGGTATTCTTGGATATTTTCCATAGCAGATACATCTCGGCTATCTTCTACAACCAAAATAGTAGATTGATCACGGGTCTCATCGGTACAGATAGCACAAGGATCATCATCCGTTAAATTGCCACAAATAGAGCAATAGGTTAGCTCACGTTTGGCTGCAAGTAAATTTTTAGCAAATTCATTGACATCATCATCACTCATGCCAATCGTATAAAAAGCCAAGCGTGTTGCTGTTTTTATGCCAATTCCTGGTAATTTTGAAAAACTTTCAATTAATTTCGCAATCGGTGTTGGATAAAGCATAATTCCCTCTCTAATTCATCGGATGCTGTTGATGATATAAATTAATAATATCACGTGTAATGCTATGGCTGACGGTTGAAGATAAGTCTGTATTATGTGGAAAAACAACTGCAACTGCAATTTGCGGATTGTTACTTGGTGCATAAGCAACAACGTTTGTATTGATGGCTTCCTGTTTTCCATTATTGACAAACGTTTCAGCTGTCCCAGTTTTCGCACTAATCGGTACTGATTCACCTTGAGATAAAGTACGCCCTGTGGTAAAACCACTTGTTCCATGTACTACTTGGTAAAAACCTTGACGAATCAAATCCATGTTGTCTTTTGAAATGTCCACTTTATTTAACTCTTTGGTGGCTTTTCCTTCAATTAATTTTCCAAGACCACCTTTTTCATTATTGTCATAAATTCCTTCCACTAAGTGTGGTGCGATACGAGTACCACCATTAGCTACCGTTGCAGCATACTGAGCTAATTGCATCGGTGTATAGTTATCAAACTGGCCAAAAGCATTGGTTAAATAGTTTGCAAACGTATATTTTTTAGGAGTATAGCCTTCGGACTCACTTGGTAAATCAATTCCTGTAGATGCTCCTAATCCATATTGCGCAAAAGTTTTACGCAATTTGTCCATAGAGAAATTCAAATTTTTCAAATCAATCGTCATATTAGGCGAATAAGGGGTTCCCATCATATTCAACGCTAGTTGAACCATATAAGTATTGGATGAATATTCTAATGCCTCTAAAGCTGTAATTTGTCGAGGGCCATACTGAGTAAACCAAGAAGTGATTGCTGAGGAACCTCCAAAAGAAATCGGTTGATCTGTCAGAACTTGGTTACCTGTGATAGCTCCACTTCCCCAACCTGCTGTCAAAGTCGCACCCTTAACAACCGAACCAGGCACAAAGTTATTCATAATGGTACCAAGTGAATCGGCTGTCAATTCTCCAGTATCAATATTATGTTTTAAACCCGCCATTGCTAGAATAGCACCCGTTTTTGGATTCATAGCAACAGCATAAACACCCTCAGAATATGTCGCATGACCGTTCGCTAATTCTGCACTGAAATACCTTCTCAAAATATCTTCCACACCATTTTGGAAAGTCAAATCCATCGTTAATTTCAGATTATTTCCCTTACTACCATTGGAAATATTTTTCACGCTTTCCATATTTCCATTTTTATCAAGATTGATTTCTTTGACTGCGCGTTTTCCTTGAAGTGTAGACTCATATTGTTTTTCCAAATAACTCGTCCCAACACGATCATTAAGAGAATAGCCTTTTTTCAAATAAGCATTCACTTCTTCTGCGGGTAGCCCTGCCTTTTCACTTGAAACGCTTCCGATGATAGAAGCCAAAGAAGTATCCAACACTTTCCTGTCCCAGCTGGTGGTAATACTGATACCAGACAGTTCTTTTGAGCTAGAAGCAATTGTCGCAATTTGGTCAGGAGACAAATCGTCTGTTCGGATATTTCCCGTCTCAAAATTTGCAATAGCATTCATTTGACTAAACAAATAAATAACTTTTTTATCTTCATTTGAGTAGTTTAATTTGACCACATCAACACTTTTAACGGCATTACTATAAATTTTCGACTCTGTCAAACGATTTCCATCTGCACTATACTTTTTATTTTTAGGCAGTTGATTGACGACCTTCTTATAAACCTCGCTATCTGCCAAATAATAATCGACCTGTTGTCGCTCAGTAACGTCTGCATTGGAAATGGAAACTAACGGCAGTAATTTTTGAGCAATTTCTTTAATCGTTTCAGCTCTCATTTTATTGCTACGCGTAAAGGAAACGACTTGCTTGGTTGTATTTTCCACCAAAGGTTTTCCACTTGCATCATAAATTTGCCCACGAACAGAGCTAGTTGTTACTTTGGTTTTGCTGGCAGTCGCCAATTTTTTTGTATAAAATTCCCTATGCACAACTTGCATATAGCCCAAACGAACAATCAAACTCATAAACAATAAAATCACAATCCCAAATAACAAATTGAGCCGTCTAGGAATGGAATGACTATCAAATTTTCTTTTTTTCTTAAACATGTTTTCTCTCATTCTAGTCAAAATGCTACCTTTTATTGTACCACAAATCCAAGAAAATGAAGTCAAGTAAAATGGAAACACTGATAAAAAACACAGCTAAACCAATTAGAATTTTGCACAATATCAAAAAGCTCTGTTTACGCAGAGCTTCTTAATATTTTATTGGGCTTATTTTCCAAGATAGTATTCTTTTACAAGATTCAATTTATCATCAAATTCAAATACAAGCGGTGGGAAATTAGGAATTTCCACATTCATGATTTCATCATCTGATAATTGTTTGATGTGTTTTACAAGAGCGCGGATTGAGTTACCATGCGCACCTACAAACACATTTTTACCATCTTTCAAAGCTGGAGCAATTTTATCTTCCCAGAATGGAAGAGCACGTTCCAAAGTAACTTTCAAGTTTTCCGCATCTGGAATCACTGAATCATCAAGGTTTGCATAGCGACGGTCAGTATGTGCTGAATATTGATCATCTTTTGCCATAGCTGGTGGCAATACATCATAAGAACGACGCCAAATATGAACTTGTTCGTCACCCCATTTTTCAGCTGCTTCAGCTTTATTTTGACCTGTCAAACCGCCATAATGACGTTCATTCAAGCGCCATGATTTTTCAACTGGCACCCAAAGTTGACCTGCCGCTTCAAGAGCAAGATTTGTCGTTTTGATAGCACGTGTCAAAACAGATGTGTAAGCTTGGTCAAACTCAATACCAGCTTCTTTAATCAATTTACCAGCATCAATCGCTTGTTGCGTCCCTTTTTCAGACAAATCAACATCAGCCCAACCAGTAAAGAGGTTAGCTTTATTCCATTCAGACTCACCGTGGCGAGCAAAAACTAATTTTACCATTAGATATCTCCTTTGATTTTTGAAAACTGTCTTACAGTCATTTTATATTTTACAAAATTTTTCATAAAAAATCTAGTAGCAATAGGAGAATATTTGATTTTTACTGTTTTCTTTATTCAAACAGTGTATCTATTTACTCAGCTATCTCCTAAACAATCAGCACAAATTCCATATATCAGCACTTTGGTTTTTGTGATCTTATAACCTGTCTGCTTTTCAGCTTCACGTCTCAGATCAGGTAGGTCCACATCTTCAAAGTCTGCAATTCGTCCACATTTTTCGCAGACAATATTCAGATGTTCATGCCCCATAAAATCAAAATAGGTCGTATTGTCATTCTTTATCTTGATTTCTTCCACAAAACCCTCTTCAATCAATACTTTCAGATTATTATAGACCGTTGCTAGGCTCATGTTAGGAAAATCCGATCGCAACTCAGAATAAATCTTTTCAGCACTTGGATGTTCATGTGTCCGAATCATATAGGCAATAACTGCCTTTCTGGTTTCTGTAATACGCACACCTTTCACTTTTAACCGTTGAATAACATTTTCATAATCACTTTGATCTGTGATTTCTAAATAAGGATGTAAATTCATGCCTACCTACTCATAATTGTTTTTTCTTATTATATCATGAAATTAAGAGAATACGTATTTAGAATGATTGTAAATAAATGCAAATGATCAGCTTTTGTCTTTCAAAACATAAGAAAAACCTATTGCACAACGCCGAAACGTTGATACAATAGGCTTTTTATCGTTGAATTATTTAACAGCGTCTTTAAGAGCTTTACCTGCTTTGAATGCTGGCACTTTAGAAGCTGCGATTGTGATTTCTTTACCAGTTTGTGGGTTACGACCTTTACGAGCTGCACGTTCACGAACTTCAAAGTTACCAAAACCGATCAATTGAACTTTTTCACCAGCTGAAAGGAATTCAGTTACTGCTGCAAATACCGCATCAACTGCTGCTGCTGAATCTTTCTTAGTCAATTCTGTAGCTTCTGCTACTTTTGCAATCAAATCTTGTTTGTTAGCCATTTAACAAATCCTCCAAAATATTTTATGAATTAGTAGTCACTAACTCTAACAAGTATTATCATATCTAAAAAATGTTATTAGGTCAAGCACAAAACGAACTTTTTTCAATTTTTCCAAAAATATCAAACTTATTCATAGCGAACGAGGATTGCCCACGCATTTTCACCTGTATGTGTTTGAATAATAGAACCAGTCTCCAAAACAGAAATCGTTTTTTCCACACACGGTTGCAAAATCTGTTTCATTTCGTTCGCCAATTCGGCAGTTCCTGCATACGAAATTCCAATCTCTGCTACTTTTTTATCCTTCAGACTTACGGCCAAATCATTGACCCATTTTTTAAAAGTTTTTACGCCCCGCCCCTTTACAATTGGTTGTAGTTCATGCTGTTTCATCTGCATCACCACTCGAATATTCAGAAGCGAGCTGAGAAGTCCTGTTACACGACCAATGCGACCTCCTTTTACAAGATTTTCAAGAGTCGATACACCGATATAAAGTTCCGTTTTTTCACGCACTTCTTCAATTTTTGCCAAAATATCTTCTAAATCAGCACCTGCCTTGGCTAATTTGGCAGCTTCTACCACTTGAAACTTCAAAGCTTGATCTGTAAAAGAGCTATCAATGACTGTGACATCGACGTTTGATAAAGTGGCACCTTGACGGGCGGCTTCAACTGTTCCAGATAAAGCATGGGACATATGAATTGAAATGATTTTATCAGCATGTTCACCCAATCGTTCAAAAACCTCTGCAAAGACGCCGACGGGCGGTTGACTTGTTTTAGGAAGATTTTTACTGGACTGCATCAAGCGAAGAAATTCTCCTTCTTTCAGATCAGCATCGGAATAAACAACACCATCTACCATTACAGACAAAGGGACGATTGTAATCTCTAAATCCTCTACAATTTGCGGTTCAATCGTAATAGATGAATCCGTTACAATTTTGATTTTTGTCATGTTTTTCCTACTTTATAAATTTTATCTATTTAATTTATTATATCAAAAAAATAACTTTTTGTGGAATAATTTTTCTGAATAAAATATGTAAAAGATGTGTATAGCTCTTTATTGTTCTTAATAGACAGAATTATTAAATTTTCAGAAAATAATTGACACTCTAATGTTTTTTTGTTAGCCTATTCTTGTATCTTAATTTAAAGTAAATTTTAGAGAAAGAGGGAATAGTTGATAAATGAAACAGACAAAATTTTTAGGAATTCTTTGTCTTATACTGGCTTTCATTTCAATTATGGTTGGTGCTAGCAGTTTTTCTTGGCATAAACTACTCAGTGGTGAGACGAACACTTGGCTATTATTTTTAGAGTCGCGCTTACCAAGGACTATTAGTATCATTTTAGCAGGATCTAGCATGAGTATTGCGGGACTTCTGATGCAAACTGTTACACAGAATCATTTTGCGGCGCCTAGTACAATTGGAACAGTAAATGCTGCAAAGTTCGGTATGCTTCTCAGCCTTTTCTTCTTTCCAACAGCAAATTTGGCTCAAAAAATGCTCTTCGCCTTTGTCTCTTCTATTTTTTTTACGATTATTTTTATTAGATTTATCAGAAAATTATCATTTAAGGAAAAATGGTTACTGCCACTTGTCGGAATTATTTATAGTGGTGTCATTAGCGCAGCTGCTGAAATTCTTGCCTATCGTTTTGATCTAGTGCAAAGTATGACATCGTGGACGCAAGGATCTTTTGCAATGATTCAGACACATCAATATGAGTGGCTTTTTTTGAGTTTTGTTATTCTGATTGCTGTCTGGCGGTTGTCTGCTACTTTTACAATTATGAATCTAGGAGAAGATGCTAGCCATAATCTAGGGATATCTTTTTATCAAATGGAAGGATTGAGCCTATTTCTCATTGCTCTCACAACCAGTGTGACAATGATTACAGTGGGCTCGCTTCCGTTCATAGGCGTGATTGTACCAAATATTGTACGAAAATTTTATGGAGATCATATCACGCGCATCAAAAGTATTACTGCCTTGACGGGAGCAGGCTTGATTTTAATCTGTGATATTATGTCACGTATTGTGATCCGTCCCTACGAGATCTCAGTTAGTTTGATTCTGGGAATTTTTGGAAGTTTAACATTCATTTATCTTTTATGGCGAGGTGCCACTCATGAATAAAATGAAAATCCAAACAAGAGGGCTCATCATCTTGCTACTTTTTGTGGCTATAGTAGCTATATTTTTCTACCTGATGCCAACAGAGTATCCTTTGACAGGCTTTATCATAAAACTGCGATCGCAAAAGTTATTGGCCTATCTAATCATTGCAGTTGCTGCTAGTTTTTCCACAATCAGTTTCCAAACGATAACTGAAAATCAATTTTTAACACCAAGTATCCTGGGGCTGGATGCTCTCTACGTGCTCATGCAGACTGTCTATCTATTTTTTGCCAATCAGTTTATTGGAAAGATATCAAATCCCTTGTTTGAGTTTATTATCATTTTGAGTATTCAATGTGGATTTTTCCTTTGTTTGCAGCCTATGATTAAAAAACTGTTACAACAAGGTTTTGTGTTCATCTTACTCATCTGTATGGCATTAGGCACACTATTTAGAAGTGCAAGTACCTTTCTGCAAGTGTTGATGGATCCTAACGAATACGATAAGCTTCAAATCAAACTATTTCCTTCATTTCAACGAATGAATATGGAAATTGTTCTGATTGCTACTGTCATCATCGGACTAGTTAGTCTATACGTATTGAAAAAGAATGCTGTGCTCAATGTCTTCCGTTTAGATAAAAAGACAGCTATGATTTTAGGCATAGAGGTAGAAAAAGAGCAAAAAAAACTGCTATGGGCTATTGTTTTACTGACTTCGTCAACGACTGCTTTAGCTGGACCCATGATGTTTTTTGGCTTTATGATGTCTAATCTAGCCTATCTACTCATCAAAGAATACCAGCATAAATGGCTCTTTTTAGTGGCCAGTTTACTCGGCTTTATCTTTCTAATCAGCGGACAACTGCTGGTAGAGCGAATCTTTCAACTACAAATTAATGTCAGCATGGTCATCGAGTTAGTAGGAGGTTCTTTCTTCTTCTATCTCTTAGCAAAGGAGGCAAAACGTTAAATGCAATTAGAAAACATTAGCAAATCATTTGGGGAAGAGTTAGTCTTAGATGACATTCGTTTAAGAATTTCTCCCAGTAAATTCACCGCCTTTATCGGACCAAACGGTGCTGGAAAATCTACTCTTCTCTCTATCATGAGTCGCTTACTCAAAAAAGATCAGGGGTTTCTCAGTATCAAAGGAAAAGAAATTGAAGCTTGGAATTCTAGAGAATTAGCTAAAGAGCTAACGATTTTAAAGCAAAAAATCAACTATCAATCGAAATTAACCGTTGAAGAACTAGTTTCATTTGGGCGCTTTCCATATAGCCAAGATCACTTAACAAAAGATGATGTTCAACAAGTGGAGCAAGCTTTGATTTATCTGAATATCCTTGACTTGCGAAATCGCTTTATTGATACACTTTCAGGAGGGCAATTGCAACGTGTCTTTATTGCCATGGTTTTGGCACAGGATACAGATTTTATTCTTTTGGATGAGCCACTGAATAATCTGGATATTAAGCAAAGTATTGCCATGATGAAAATCTTGCGTTCACTTGTGGATGATCTGGGAAAAACGATTATTATTGTCATTCACGATATCAATATCGCTAGTCAATATGTGGATGAGATTGTCGCCTTTAAAGATGGGAAACTCTTTTGTCAAGGTACGACGGAACAAATCATGAAAAAAGAAACTTTAGATTCATTGTACGAAATGGACATAACCCTTGGTGAAATCAACGGGAAAAAAATCTGTGTATATCTATAATTTAAATTTGGAGGATTTCTGATGAAACAGAATACAAAAAAATTATTGTTATCTATCCTTACAGCTTTTGCTGTTGTATTTTTAGCAGCTTGTGGTGCTCATAATAAACAAAACACAAAGACAAATACCTCATCTTCTGCAAGTGAAGTCTCTATTAAATCGGCAGCAGGGGAGACTAAAGTTCCAATCAATCCTAAAAAAATTGTTACGTTTGACCTTGGTGCAGCCGATACCATTCGGGCTCTAGGAAAGGAAAGTAGTCTCGCTGGGATTCCAAAGAAAACCTTGCCTGCTTACTTGAAAAATCTTTCAAAAAACATCAAAAATGTTGGCACCATGAAAGAACCTGATATGGAAGCAATCGCCGCCTTGAAACCAGATTTAATCATTGCTTCTCCACGTACGGCACAGTATGTTAAGAAATTTAAAGAAATTGCTCCTACTGTCCTTTTTAAAGCAGATAATAAAGATTACTGGGGGTCTACCAAACAAAACATCCTCTCCCTGGCAAGTATCTTTGGAGAAGATGGGACAAAAAAAGCTAAAAGCGAACTAGTTGCATTAGATAAAGAGATTGAAAGTGTTGCAAGTGCAAATGAAAAGTCAACTAAAAAAGCCTTAACGCTTATGCTGAACGAGGGCGCAATGTCAGCATTTGGTGCGAAATCACGTTTTGCATTTCTTTATAGCACCCTGAAATTCAAAGCCACTGATGCCAAAATTAAAGACTCTCGGCACGGTCAAGAAGTCAGTTTCGAAAGTGTCAAACAAATTAACCCAGACATTATTTTCTCTCTCAACCGAACTCTTGCTATCGGTGGTGATAATTCAGTGAATAAAGATTTCTTGAATAATTCATTAATTCAAGAAACAAATGCTGCTAAAAAGAAAGCGATTGTTAATTTAACATCGGATCTTTGGTACCTTAGCGGTGGTGGTCTCGAGTCTACTAAATTGATGATTAAAGATGTCAAAAATATAGCTGGAAAATAAACAAAAAGAGTTGAAAGAAAACTTACTTGAAAAGTTCTTTCAACTCTTTTGTTGTACAACATTCAATTATCTTCAGCCACCAATGTATGATTTTTGACGAAATAATGTTCTAAAATGCCCTCGTCTCCGAATAAAACTCCATGGAGAACCCCACCATAGACAGCTCCACCATCCATACCAATTTTTTGATCCTGCGTTCTCCAAAGGTGACTTGTCCCAGGTCTCTCAGAAAAGAGATAAAAGGTTGGGGTATGACCAAATACGATTGTCTTTCCGGTTTGATTGTATCCCTGATGAAAGGGTTCACGCAACCAAACCTTTTGATAATCACTAGTTTGGTGCCAATCTTTCAAATCTAAATCAATACCGGCATGCACAAAAATATACTGTTCTGTTTCAACAAAGAAGGGCATCTGACGGATGAAAGTCACGAGATCTGGTGCCTCTTCTAACACGCGCTTAGCATCTTCCACTCCATCAACAGGAGTATCTAAAGATCGTCTTAAAATGGAATTGATTGTCGTATCTCCACCATTACGGCGATAATGTTCATATCCTCTCTCGGGATTATCTAACCAAGTTAGAAACATATACTCATGATTTCCGGAAATGCAAATCGCTCCTTGCTTTACAACAAGGTTCTTCACACACTCTAAAACTGCTCTACTATCCTCACCACGGTCGATCAAATCTCCTAAAAAAATGAGCTGGCTTTTTCCATTCCATTTTTTGAGTAGCGTTTCTAGCATATTTGCCTTTCCATGTACATCTCCAATTACAAAATAATTTGTCATGGTTTTCCTCCTGATAAAAGAAGAGATTGAAACGCAAATCTCCAACTTCAAAGTCTCTTGTATAGTAAACAACTGGTGCAGAAACGAACTACTCAAACTACTACTTTGAAGTTACAGATAAAACTTGCGAAGCAAGTCACTCTTCCAAATTTGGAAGAGTGCTTTTGACGAAAACTTCGTTTTATTCCATTGTTGACTTAGCAGCCTTCTAGGTGCTTAAGCAACTTTGTAGAAATTAGATTATACAAATATCCGGGGGCATTATACCAGAACTTTGGCATAACGAAGGAGACGAACAACGTCAACCCATTCACTGTTTCAATAGTTCTCTAGCCTGCGTGAGAGCTGCTTCAGTCACATTTTCACCCGCTAACATTTTAGCAATCTCTTCGATACGCTCTTCATCAGACAACAAGCGAACTGTTGAAACTGTTGAATATTCATCTGATATTTTCTCGATGAAAAATTGATAGTCTGCAATGGCAATCACTTGTGGCAGGTGCGAGATGGCAAGAACTTGTCCATTGGAGCCAATTTTATGAATTTTCTGAGCAATAGCTTGCGCAACACGTCCAGACACGCCTGTGTCTACTTCATCAAAAACAATGCTTGTCTTGCCTTCTTTACGAGAAAAAGCAGACTTGATTGCCAACATCAAACGTGACAATTCGCCACCGGAAGCAATCTTAACGAGCGGTTTGTAATCTTCGCCCGGATTAGTCGAAATGTAAAATTCAACATGCTCATTTCCCTCGCGGCTAAACTTTCCTTTGGTAAATTGAACTCGAAAATTCGCCTTTTCCATATAGAGATCTTTTAATTCTTGCTGAATCTCTGCTTCCAATTGCTGGGCTAATTCGTGCCGTTCCTGACTCAGACGACCTGCTAGAGAGACCAAATCCTTCTCTAGCTTTCTCAGCTCTTGATCCAAATCATTTGATGAGAGATTCTTTCCAGTCAAAAGCGCATATTCTTTAGAAATTTGCTCTAAATAAGCTAACACATCATCCACATGCCCACCGTATTTACGAGTAATGCTATAAATTAGATCTAGGCGCCTTTCAACTTCTAAGAGACGATCACCATCAAAATCCATGTTATCTAGAATGTCTTCCAAACGCTTTGTTGCGTCTTCCAGTACATAGTAAGACTCAGAAAGATTAGCCGCAATTTCTTTGTAAGTAACATCGTACTCTTCGATAGCTTCCATATCATTCATGGCAGCTCGAATATTAGATACACTCGAAAATTCCTCATTATCCAGCATAGCGTAGGCATTTGTCAAAGTGTCTGCAATCTGCTTATGGTTGAGTAATTTATCGCGTTCTTGGTTTAATGCCAAATCTTCGCCAGCTCTTAAATTGACCGCCTCAATCTCTGCAATCTGATATTCCAGCTTATCAATTCGCGCCTTATTTTCTTCTTGATTCTTCTGAATCGTTATAACTTGCTTACGCAACTGACGATACTGATCAAAAGTTTGCTGATAATCCGCTTTGAGTTTAAAAAATACTTCATCTCCAAACTCGTCCAACATAGCAATATGTAACTGGGAACGCATCAACTCTTCTTGGTCGTGCTGACCATGAATATCCACCAAATGCTGTCCAACCGATCGCAAAACGGATAAATTGACCATTTGACCATTAATACGACTGATACTGCGACCGTTTTGGAAAATTTCTCGTCGAATAATCAACTCATCTGTCATATCAAGCCCTTGCTGCTCAAAGATTTCAACCAAAGCTTTACTCTGTTCAATCGCAAACAGTCCTTCAATCTCAGCTTTCGGAGCGCCATGACGAATCACATCTGTTGTTGCTCGGCTTCCCAACATCATATTCATAGCATCAATGATAATAGACTTCCCAGCACCCGTTTCACCTGTCAAAACGGTCATGCCTTGCTCAAAATTGAGAGAAACCTCTTCAATAATTGCAAAATTTTTAATGGAAATTTCAAGTAACATAGGCTACCTACCAATTTTTTATCTCTTCCAATACCTTATGAGCCATTTCTTCATTACGGAAAATAAGGAGGATTGTGTCATCATCCGCTAAAATACTAAAAATGTCATCAGAAAAATCTTCTACAATTTGTCGCTTCACAAAAGCTGTGCTTCCAGGGACAAGGCGAAGGTTGATCATATTTCTTAACAACTCAAAGTCTAAAATATTGTTATCCGCTAATTTTAAGCTTGTACTAGCTGATTTTGGTAATTCATAGATATAGGTGTTATTCTTCTGCGGAATTTTGACAATTCCCAGCTCTTTAATGTCTCGTGAAATGGTTGCCTGTGTTGCGGTGATTCCTGATTGTTTCAGATATTCTACAATGGCTTCTTGTGTTCCAACTTCATAATCCGACACAAAATGTCTAATTTTTTCTAATCTTTCTTTTTTATTCATCCTTAAATTCCTTATGTGCTGTTTCCACGACAGTTGTAATCATCGTCTTTACTAGGTTTTCGGGGTGAAACCTTTTTTCTAAATAGGCCAGAAATTCCACGTTCCCATGTCCACCTTGAATAGGGGAGAAATCCAGACCTTTAACAGAGAATCCGGCTTCAACCATAAAGTCCGTTACTTTTTCTAAAACTGCTTGATGCACTTTTTTATCTTTTACAATTCCATTCTTACCAATTTGCTCTCTACCAGCCTCAAACTGCGGTTTAATGAGTGCCACAACTTCCCCATTTTTAGCCAAAATCTTATGCAAAGCTGGTAGAATGAGACGAAGCGAGATAAAACTGACATCAACGGAGGCAAAACTAGGTATCTTCTCAAAATCAGCTGCTTCAGCATAACGAAAGTTAAATTGCTCCATGCTGACCACTCGCTCATCTTGACGGAGTTTCCATGCCAGCTGATTCGTGCCGACATCTACTGCGTAGACTTGCTGTGCACCATTTTGCAGCATAACATCCGTAAAGCCACCTGTCGAGGCTCCAATGTCCAGCGTGACCTGCTCCTCAACTGAAATGTCAAACACCTGCAAAGCCTTTTCTAATTTTAAACCACCACGACTGACATATTTGAGCTTTTCTCCCTTGAGTTTCAACTCCATACTTTCATCAATTTTTTCACCAGGTTTATCAAAACGTTGACCGTTGGCAACGGCAACAACTAAACCTGCCATGACCCCTCGTTTAGCTTGTTCTCTCGTTTCAAACAAACCTTGCTTATAAGCTAGAACATCTACTCTTTCCTTCGTCATTAAGCCTCAAACTTTCTATTATTTTTCTGATAGCAGACCCTGAAAAATCTATGTCCATTTCTACCTCTGCTAATAAAATCTCAGCTGCGCTCAACTGTTCTTCAAAGAAATGCTTAGCACCATCCAAGCCCAAAATAGCTGGATAAGTGGCCTTCCCTGCTGCTACATCTTTCTGTGGTGTCTTCCCCAAGTCCTCAAAACTAGCTGTCTCATCTAGAATATCATCTCGCACCTGAAAAGCTAGTCCAAGTAATTGACCCGTTTTTCTTAATTTTTCTTGCTGCGGTTCTGCTAGTTCAGCAATCAAACCAGCTGCAATAAAAGGATAGGTCAGGAGCTTACCAGTTTTGTTAGCATGAATAACCTGTAACTCTTCCAAACTAACGCTACGACCTTCTCCTTGCATATCAAGAACTTGACCTCCAACCATGCCAAAGGTTCCAGCAGCTTGAGATAATTCTGCAATTAAGTTTGCCTTAATCTGACTAGGTAATGCCGCTTCTGCTACTAAGGCATAAGAATCCAAAAAGAGCGAATCCCCTGCTAAAATAGCCATATCCTCTCCAAATTTTTTGTGGCTGGTTAAACGACCACGACGATAATCATCATCATCCATAGCTGGCAAATCGTCATGAATCAAACTTCCAGTATGAATCATCTCAAGCGCTGCGGCCACCTGAAAATGGGCCTCCGTCAATTCCAAACCCATACCTTCTAACAATTCCAAAAGCAGCAGAGGGCGAATCCGCTTGCCGCCTGCATTGATTGAGTAAAGAATCACTTCAATCAAATCAGCCGATACCATCTTTTGAACATAAAAATTCTCAATAGTCCGTCCAATTCTAACCAATTTTTCGTCTTGTTTCATTCCACTTCCGTTTCTGTGCCGTCAGCCTGCATAACCTTGACCAGTGTTTTTTCTGCCTTATCTAAGGTTGCTTGAAGTTCTTTTGAAAGTTGCATTCCTTTTTGAAACTCAGAAATCGCTTCTTCCAAAGGGACATCTCCGTTTTCTAACTTTTGCACAATGACTTCTAAATCAGCTAAATTTTCTTCAAATTTCTTTTCTTTTGACATTTTTTACCTCAACTTCCAGATGACCGTCATGCATAACCACACTGACCTTGTCACCCTTTTCTATATCTTTGGTACCTGATAGCACCTTGTCGTCTTTTTGAACAATCGCATAGCCACGAGCTACAATTCGACTGGTATCCAACATAAGCAATGCATCAGATAAACGCTTGACTTCTGCTACCTTGTAATCATAAATCACCGCCATATTGCTACGTAAAAGGCGTTCCAACTGGACTGCACGTTCTTGATAAGTCTGAACCATCCTTAAAGGAGATAAAGCCTCCAAACGATGTTCTAAGAGCTTTGCTTGCTGCATCCCTTCACTATAATATTCGCGAATTTGTTGCTTGAGTCGCAAATTTAATTGATCTAATTTTTGAAGATAGCTATCATATAATCGTTCCGGTTGACGAAAAATGACAGACTGGCTCAACTTAACCAATCGCTCACGATTATAGGTAAGACGATTAGACGTAGCAGTAGCCAAACGATTTTGTTGCTGCTGTATGTGGGCTAAGAGATCCAATTTTGTTACAGGTGTTGCTAGTTCTGCAGCGGCAGTTGGCGTTGCGGCGCGTCTATCTGCAACAAAATCTGCCAAAGTCGTATCTGTTTCATGCCCTACACTTGAAATGATTGGAATTTGAGATTCAAAAATGGCACGGACAACAATTTCTTCGTTAAATGACCAAAGATCTTCAATTGATCCACCACCTCGACCGATGATAAGGACATCTAAATCCCTTCGTGTATTAGCATGACGGATACTATCTGCCACCTGAGTAGCAGCTCCTTCTCCCTGTACTTTGGTTGGATAAAGAATAATCTCTACTCCTGGAAAACGACGGCTAACAGTTGTAATAATATCACGAATCACTGCACCACTAGGACTAGTCACTACCCCAATTTTCTTAGGAAATTGCGGTAAGGTTTGTTTAAATCGAGTCTCAAACAAGCCTTCTTCCCCTAACCGTTTTTTAAGCTGCTCAAACTGAATTGCCAAAGCCCCTACACCATCTGGCTCCGCTTTTTCAATGATAATAGAGTAGGAGCCACTTGGCTCATAAAGCTGAATCCGACCGACAACATTGATTTTCATGCCTTCTTCCAAGTCAAAACCTAGCTTTTTGTAAACTCCGCCCCAGATTGTTGCCTGAATGACAGCCTTTTCGTCTTTGAGAGAGAAATACTGATGATTCGGACGTTTGCGAAAATTGGAAACTTCTCCTGTCAGATAAACCCGCTCTAAATAAGGATCTTTATCAAACTTTAACTTTAAATATTTAGTCAAGGTCGATACAGATAAATACTCAGCCATTTCTCTCCTTTCTTCTCCTATAGTTCTTCTTCATTTGTAATGTTTATTATACCAAACTATCTATAAAAAATCATTGACAGAATTCATAAAAACTAACACCATTTCTTCATCCACTTAGGAATCTCTTTACTAATTTTTGTTGGTAAGACCACATAAGATTTTTTGCTCAACTCCTCTGCAATCGCCGAATGAAGATAGACAGCGGCAGTTACACGATCTAGTAGAGAGCTCGTTTTAAATTGTCCTGTAAAGCCCGCAATCATACCTGCAAGCGTGTCCCCCATACCGCCTGTTGCTTGATACGGACCTCCAATGGACAGTTGAAAACAGTTCCGATTTCCACTTTGAAAAATAGTCGTTCCATGCTTTTTTTGAACAACGATAGTTTTAACAGGAAAAGCATTAACTGCTTCTTGACTTTTTTCGAGTGTCTGCTCTGTTAGCTTTAATCCACTCAACCGTTCCCATTCTTTTTGATGTGGTGTAAAAATCGTCTGTGCCTTTGGAAATGGCAAAACTTCTTTGCTAAAAAAAGAAATGGCTCCACCATCCATGATAAAAACTTGACGTTCACTAGCAAGATTTATTACCAACTGTAAAGTAGCTTTTTCAAGAGGATTTTCAGCCAAACCTGGACCAATCAATAGCACATCTGCCTTTTGGATCTGTTCTTTCAATAATTTCTCGTCCCGAATATCAAAAGCCATTGCTTCAGGTAATTGTGCATGTAACGATGGGATATTTTCCTTATCTGTTGCCACTGTGACCAAGCCAGCTCCACTATAGATCGCAGCCATTGCTGCCATTATAATTGCGCCACCAAACGGATAAGTACCGCCAATCAATAACAGACGACCATACTCTCCCTTGTGACCATTCAGCGCACGTGGTTGAATAACCTTTTTCAATAATGTATAGTCTACCACTTTCATGTTTGCTCCCTTCACTTATGCCAGTAGAGAAGTGACACCCTTGTTTATCTTTATTTTACCATAAACGAAATAGACATGTCTCCAAAATCGAAGACATGTCGCATTCTATTTCTTCAAACTTCGTTTGCAGGCTCTATATGTCTGTTCCATGAGCATAGTAATGGTCATGGGACCAACGCCCTTTGGCACAGGAGTAATGAGACTAGCGAATTCTGATACTTCATCAAATTTTACATCGCCAATCAATTTACCATTCTGATCGCGGTTCATCCCCACATCAATCACGACTGCACCTTCTTTAACAAAATCTTTCGTCACAAAGTGACCACGACCAATAGCGACAACCAAAATATCAGCCTTTTTTGTTATTTCTGACAAATGATGTGTCCGCGAATGAGTCAAAGTCACTGTGGCATTTTTAGCCAGCAAGAGCTGTGCCATGGGCTTACCCACAATATTACTTCGTCCAATGACCACCGCACGTTTGCCTTCTAAGTCAACACCATACTCATGAAACATTTCCATAATACCAGCAGGTGTTGAAGGGATCATAACAGGATGGCCACTCCAAAGTCGCCCCATATTCATCGGATGAAAGCCATCCACATCTTTATCGGGATCAATCGCTAGCAGCACCGCTTCTTCATCAATGTGTTTGGGAAGAGGCAACTGTACTAAAATGCCGTGCCAG
This sequence comes from Streptococcus sp. AS20, assembly GCF_000524255.1. Lineage (NCBI taxonomy): Bacteria > Bacillati > Bacillota > Bacilli > Lactobacillales > Streptococcaceae > Streptococcus > Streptococcus sp. AS20. The sequence continues at coordinate 77,255 of NZ_JANS01000015.1, forward strand.
TCTGGATCTTGATTATATTGTTCAATTAAGGTAAGCAATTCCTCTTGTGTCGTCGTTTCTGGCAGACGTATTACTTCGCTCCGAAGCCCTACAGACAAAGCGGAGCGCTCTTTATTTCGCACATAAATCTGACTGGCTGGGTTATTCCCCACTAAAATCACTACAAGTCCTGGAATCGATCCTGTTTCGTCTTTTAATTTTCTAACCTTTTCTGCTAACTGTATTTGCAATTTTTCTGCCAAAGCCTTGCCATCAATTATCTTTGTCATATCTATCTCATTTCTAATTCCTTCATTCTATTATAACATATAACAAAAAAATGACTGCTTTTTCTTATAAAACATTATCAATCAAAAGATCGTAGAATTTCTTTCTTCTTTCAGTTTTTAATATTTTATAAAAAATTACAGAAAAAACAGAAAAAAATCAGCCAAAAAACTTAAAATTACCTTAAACCTTAAAACTATTTTAAGGTAACTGCTTTAACATAGAACACGGTACCGATTTAGTTTAAAAATATATAGAAGGGAAGAAAATTATGCAAATAGCCAAGCAGGCTTTGAATTACATCAGTAGAAAAAGAGTTAAAACTCTTCTTGTATTTCTGATACTTACTCTCATTTCAACTGCCTTAACTAGTAGCTTTTCTATTATGGGAACGACTAATAATATCGAAAAGAAAATCTATGACGCATCAAATACTGGCTTTACAATAACTAGCAAAACACTTGAACGACCACTTTCACTAAAAACAGCAGAAAAATTACTTGAGAATAAAGAAATTTCAAAATTCAACTTCAAATACGATGCTTTAGCAAGTTTGACAGATAAAACTGTTGTTAAGAAAAAACAAGGTGTCACAAGAGACAATCAAAACCCTGTCCTCAACAATCTGGTTGCTGCATTAGGAACAAGTGATTCTACTCTAGAAACAACCTTTGCAAGTGGTGTTTTCAAACTTGAACAAGGAAAGCCAATTCGTAAAGGCGATAAATCCAAGATTCTCATCCATGAAAAATTAGCTAAAAAGAACCATTTAAAGGTTGGAGATAAACTAAAACTAAAGGGAGCTTCCTTAAAGGATGAGGATGCTAAACAACTCCATGAAGTAGAGTTTGAAATTGCTGGTATCTTCTCTGGAAAAAAAGAAGAGAAACAAACAGGTTTAAGCTCAGATGCGACAGAAAATACTGTCTATATGGACTATGAATCGAGCCAACACTTACAAGGCTACAAACCAGCTGATTATAAATTATCTGCAGCCGTTTATTTCGTATCAAATCCAAATCAAATTGATAAAGTCATCAATACAGTCAAAAAGTCAAAAATTGATTGGAAGCAAACTGATCTTGTTAAAAACTCTAAAGCTTTTGAAGCAGTTTCTTCTTCTGTTACCAGTTTCAAACAGATTATTAATGTTTTAACTTTCAGTATCATTATTGGAAGTATCATCGTTCTTTCCTTGATTCTCATGTTCTGGTTGAGAGAAAGGATTTATGAAATCGGAGTACTATTATCTCTTGGTATTTCAAAAGCAATGATTATCTCTCAATTCATACTAGAACTGGTTATCATATCAGTATTTAGTATGGCACTAGCTTCTATTAGTGGCTCTTATATTTCCACCATGGTATTCAAAGGGTTTATAAAAGGCGGTCAACAACAAGATAGCTCATCCGCTATTTTTGAAAATATCGTTCCGCACTTACATGCCTCTACTATTTTGATGACTTATGGAATACTGCTCTTCATTATTTTACTTGCAGTAGTAGGTTCATCTTCTATTATCCTACATAAAAAACCAAAAGATATTTTAACCGATATAAGTTAAGGAGACAAAACATGACAATTTTAAAAATGGATTCAGTTAGTTACCAATACAATAGCCTACAAGAAAATGTATTGAATCAGATCACAGCTTCATTTGAAGAAGGAAAATTTTATGCTATTATAGGGAAATCTGGTGCAGGAAAATCAACCTTGCTTTCCCTTCTTGCAGGACTTGATACTCCTACAAAAGGAAAAATCCTCTTTGAAGATCAAGACATCGCTCAAAAAGGCTATAACCATCACAGACGGAAACAAATCTCCCTGGTTTTCCAAAATTATAATTTAATCGATTACTTAACTCCGATGGAGAATGTTCGACTCGTAAATTCTCAAGCAAATAAAGATAGCTTACTACAACTTGGACTCAACGAAAAAGAAATCCATCGTAACGTATTACGATTATCAGGTGGCCAGCAGCAACGGGTTGCTATTGCACGCGCTCTTGCATCTACAGCACCAATTATCTTAGCAGATGAACCAACTGGGAACTTAGATGAAGGTACTGCCATGGACATCATTGAAGTCCTAATTAAATCAGCTAAACAAAAAAATAAATGTGTGATTGTGGTGACACACAGCAAAGAGTTAGCTAATAAAGCAGACGTCGTCTTAGAGTTAAGCAATAAGAACTTAGTCGAAGTCACTAAGAATTATAAATAAGACCTCCAAGGAGAAGAAATTATATGTTAACGATAAAGAACGCTCTTGCCTATGTATGGCGCAAAAAAATAAAAACACTGATTATCTTTTTAATCCTGTTAGCCATCTCTACTTTAACACTTGGCAGTATTGCTGTTAAAAATGCAACAGACGCTGCTTCAAAAGAAACTTTCAAAAATATCACTAGCAGTTTCTCAATGCAGATTAACCGCGAAGTGAACCAAGGTACACCTCGCGGAGCAGGAAATCTTAAAGGCGAAGATATCGAAGCTGTGGAAAAAGTTAAAGGTATCTCTGGCTACATCAAACGAATGAATGTTGTCGCTGACTTAATTGATCACCAATTGGTTGAATCTGGAGAAACCGACTTTGAAAGCGAAGATAGAAAACAAAAATTCGGCCGTGCCATTATGGCAACAGGTATCAACGATTCATCTAAAGATGATAAATTTACCGCAGAAACCTTCAAACTAGTTGAAGGTAGACATATCAACAAAAATGACAAAAATGTTGCTTTAATTCATAAAGATTTTGCAGAAAAGAACAAACTTAAAGTCGGCGATACGATTAATATAAAATCGAATACTTATGACTATGATAACGTTCGCAAAGCTAATAAAACGACTAAAGTGACAGTTATCGGAATTTTTGACGGGAAAAATAAAGGAGGCGTTTCTAGTCCTCAAGAATTGTATGAAAATACCTTTATTACAGACTTAGAAACAACTAAAACTTTACAAGGTTCAACAGATAAAAACGCTATTTATCAAGATGCTACTTTCTTTGTAAACGGTAGCCAAGATATTGATAAAGTGATGGCGAAAGTAAAAGAAATATCATCTATTGATTGGGAAGCCTACACCCTTGTTAAGAGCACAAGCAACTTCCCAGCACTTCAATCTTCTATTAACGGCATTTACGGCGTTACTGGAAACCTCTTAATCGGAACGCTAATCTTTGGAGCGATTGTTCTTACGCTAGTCTTGTTCTTATGGATCAATGGTCGTAGAAAAGAAATGGGAATCATGCTTTCAATGGGAATTAGCAAAACAAAGATTTTCTTCCAATTTATCACAGAAGTTCTCTTTGTAAGTATATTTAGCTTCATTGGTGCTTACTTTGCAGGTAGTGCTGTCAGCAAGGTGATGGGAAATAGCATTTTAAAACAAGTTACCAGTGGTATTGCTGAAAAACTAGCTCGAGAAGGTAAGAGCGCCAATCTTGGAGGCGGGGCTGAAGTGGATGGCTTTAACAAGACCCTCACTAGCCTCAATGTACATGTATCTCCTGATGATATGACCAAAGTGGTCATCTTTGGACTTGCCATTATCATCGTTTCCGTCCTCATTGCTTCAATCACGCTCCTTAGTAAGCAACCAAAAGACTTACTAATGGGAGATAACAGCAAATAAGATATCAATGAGTTCAGACAAAATCGGTCCGTCAGCTAAGTTGACGGACCGATTTATTTTATAGACAGCTGGACTGACTCTCGGATGAAATGACGTGAGGTTCGCTTTGTCGACTTGGTCGATAAAATGAACCGCTTTGGATTGGATCTGTCGACCTAGTCGAAAAGATAAATGACTTTTAGTTTACCACGTCGACCCGGCGGACGAGATGAACTACTTTTAGTTTACCACGTCAACCCGGCGGACGAGATGAACTACTTTTGGTTTGCTCCGTCAGCCCGGCGAACAGGATGAGACTGTTTTGATTGGCTCCGTCAGCCCAGCGGACGAGATGAGCTACTGTGGATTTGGCTCGCTTGAGCATTGTTGTTTGTATTTTTGCTCCCAACCATACTGATTGTTTACTGATTTTTACAGTTCTTTTGATGTGCTTTCAGCTTCTTCATAGCCCAGTCGTAGTGACTGGATGTGCAGCTGACAAAGTAGGAGCCAAGAGTACTCCCACCAACCCATTTATAAACGCTCTTTGAAAACAGCTCTTCATTTGTAAAGGTTTCAGCCAGGGTTAGCACTTTTTCCTGTGATTGATGAAGCAACTTGATTGCTTTTTCTAGCGGTGTCTGTTGATGTTTTTGCCAAAATGCCACATTCATCTCACCATAGCTTCTCCAATTATAAGGTGCTGGCAAAAACGATTTTTCGACACCATTTTGATTGGAATACACCCAATTGAGAAGTAATTGTTGCCACTCATAAAGATGAATGAGAACATCTCTAAGATTTTTATCTCTCTTCCAATGAGCTTCTTTCCGTTTCTCATCTTTTGAAAAATCAAATGTGGTATTCAACTCTTCTTCTGTTAATCGGGAAATCAATGACTGTAGCTTTGCATATTGCTGTGTTGCTGCACTAATCAACTCAGTCTTGCTAGTAGGTCTTACCATGTTGTGTTCTCCTTTTTTAATAAATCATATAACAAATGACCTGACAACCTCTGTCATATTTTTAGTTTTCTCTTTATTTTTGTCTCATTTTTTCTTTGATTTCACATTGACAGTCACAATCGCCACAGTTGCCCTTCCCCTTAATGATGTGGTGCAGCGCTGCACCAGCTAAAACTAAAATAATGATAAATACAATAATCGTGGACATGATTTCTCCTATACTGTTTGATGTGTCAGATTATCTAAAGTGATAACTTCTATTTTTTCTTTACGTGGTTTTCTAAAGATGAAATAGAGACCAACTACTACAACGAATAGAGCAAAAATAGTTCCAGAAGATATTCCTTTTCCATATAGCAACGCTTGACCAAACTGATAAATCACAAGACTGACATTATAAGCCAGTAATGTTTGGAAAGATAGAGCAATCCACGTCCACTTCGCATTGCCCATTTCGCGATGAATCGCACCAATCGCTGCAAAACAAGGGGCACAAAGCAAGTTAAAGACAAGAAATGAATAGGCGGAAAGTGCCGTATAATGCTGTTGGAGATTGTTCCATAGTTCTTTCGTAGTCTCTGTCGCATCAGTCACTTTATACAAAATTCCAAAAGTCGAAATCACCGTCTCTTTAGCTAATAAGCCGGTAATAGCTGCTACAGTTGCTCGCCAATTACCAAATCCAAGAGGAGTAAAGATCCAAGCTAATCCTTTTCCTAAGGTAGCTAGAATACTATTTTCTGTTTCGACCGCCTGTAAGCTAAAGTTATAGGAACTAGCAAACCAGATGAATATATTAGTCACAAAGATAATCGTTCCAGCCCGTTTGATGAAACTCAAAGCCTTCTGTCCCGCATAGCGCAAAACAGTTTTGACTTGTGGCAAGTGATAACTCGGTAGCTCCATGATAAAAGGTGCCACAGCGCCACCGAGAATTGCCGTCTTTTTCAAAGCAATTCCTGATAAGACAATGGCTCCCATTCCGATAAAATAAGCGCTTGGTGCAATCCAAGGATTATTAGGGAAGAACGCTCCAGCAATCAAAGAAATAATTGGTAATTTGGCGGAGCAAGGCATAAATGTTGTTGTCATAATCGTAATCCTACGGTCACGTTCATTTTCAATAGTTCTACTCGCCATAACGCCAGGAACACCACATCCCGTAGAAATCAGCATAGGAATAAAAGATTTCCCAGATAAGCCAAAGCGTCTAAACAGCCGATCCATAACAAAGGCAATCCGGCTCATATAACCAATGTCTTCCAAAATTCCCAAGCAAACAAATAAGACGAAAATCTGCGGAACAAAGCCCAAGACAGCCCCACAACCTGCAACAATCCCATCAACAATCAAAGATTGAAGCCAATCAGATACTGCTAAGTGTTCCAGCAGTGATTTGATACCGTTCGGAATCCATTCTCCAAAGAGGATGTCGTTTGTCCAATCCGTTCCCATCGTTCCAATCGTTTGAATAGAGAGGAAATACACCAACCACATAACAAGCGCAAAGATTGGTAAAGCTAAATAACGATTGGTCACAATACGGTCAATCTTGTCTGACAAACTTAATTTAGTAACATCGGCTTGCAGCACCATTTTGACTGCTGACTCAATAAACTCATAGCGCGCATTAACAACAATGGTCTCTGCGTCTTCAGTGTAGATTTCCTCCGTAATCCTAATCGCATCTTCAATCTCCACTTTTTGGAAATCAGACAACACCAGCTGTTCGGATAATTCTTTATCGCGTTCAAAAAGCTTAATGGCATAAAAACGAGCCTGTTTTTGAGGCACTGCATTTCCTAAAATGCGGATAATTTCTGACAAAGCCGCTTCAAAATGACTGTCGTAAACAGGATAGAGCGTTTCATCCGTGCGCTCCATTTCTCGCAAGGCCTGCCGCATAACTTGGTCAATCCCTGTTTTTTTCAAAGCACTAGTCGCAACGACTGGTACACCTAGCTGATAACTTAATTTAGTCGTATCGATCCATTTCCCTTGTTTTTCAACGACATCGCTCATATTTAAAGCCAGCACAACCGGAATTCCTGTCTCAATCAATTGCAAGCTCAAGTATAGATTTCGTTCCAAATTGGTTGCGTCAACTACATCCAAAATCCCGTCTGCATTACCGCTTAAAAGATAATTTCTACTAACCACTTCTTCAGAAGTATAAGGCGACAACGAGTAAATTCCCGGTAGGTCTTGGATAATAATTTTTTTGTTTTTGCTAAACAGACCACTTTTCTTCTCGACAGTGACACCAGGCCAATTTCCCACATGCTGGCTACTACCAGTTAATAGGTTAAACAAACTAGTCTTTCCACTATTCGGATTTCCCGCAAGCGCTAATTCTTTCATTGTTTTGCTTCCTTTTCACCTTTCACCACACTAATCAAGCTAGCCTCCGACTTTCTTAAGGTCAAGTCATAGCCCCTAAGCTTAATCTCAAGTGGATCACCCAACGGTGCAACTTTTTGCAATTGAACGTTTGTGTTTTTGGTCAACCCCATGTCCATCAACCGTCGTTTTAAAGCACCATCTGCATGAATTGCTTCGATGTATGCCGAATCTCCAATAGCCAACTCAGATAAAGGAAGAGAAGATTTGCTACTGCCCTTTGGCACAACATCCAGTTTTTTCAAAATAGAATTATCCAAGGCAATCCTCGCAGCTCGAACTAAGAGAATAGCTGTGTCGTTTGTTTTTGAAATGACTTGAATAAAACTGCCTATCTTAATCCCTAGATCAGCTAAATGACGGACACTCGCTTCCTCTAGATCGATTCCGACAATTTCATATTCTGTTACTAATTTTATTTGAGATAAATCCATACTCTCTCCTTTTTATTTTGTCAAGAAATATGCTTACTACCATCATTAGTATACCACTTTTTTCTAAGAATTTCTGACAATTCTAAGATAGATAAGCAAAAATTATTGCAAAATAAATATCCCCTAAGCAGATGCCTAGAGGACATATTTATTAGAGACTAACAAATTTAATATAACAATTCATAGATTTCCATTGCAATCAAATCAATGCTATCAAAAGTATAGGTTTCACGCGCTGCAACATCGCGAAGAGTGAATACTGAGCCATTTTCTTCGTCATAGCTATAAGTTACTTCTGCTACAACAACCCCGTCACGTTCAAAATTACGTTTCAGATTGCCACCATCTTTTGTCATAGCATCTAAACGATTGATAATTCTTACTAAATGTGATTCCATTTTCCTTCTCCTATTCATTTATACGTTACTATTTTACCACAAATGAAAGATGAAATACCAGCAAAAGACCCATTTTTGGTAAATTTAACACAAAATGAAACGCTCAAATATAAAATTCTATCTTTTAACACTTTATTCTTGCAATGTTTTAGAATACTGCTATAATGAAAATAAGAAGTTTGACTATTATTGACCAATTGATTTCCGTCAAGCAAATTTTAAAAGAAAGAGGTAGCACATGCTTTGTCAAAATTGTAAAATAAACGAATCAACTATTCACCTTTACACAAATGTGAATGGAAAACAACACCAAGTTGACCTCTGTCAAAATTGTTATCAAATCATGAAAACAGACCCAAATAATGCCTTATTTCGTGGCATGACCAATATGAACAATCAAAATAATTTAGACCCTTTTGATGATTTCTTTAGCAATCTAGGGAATTTTCAAAATCATCAAGAACCGCAGACCCCTCCTACTCAATCAGGTGGCGGATACGGTAACGGAGGCTATGGTTCCAATCAAGGTGGCAGCACGCGCCAACAAGTACCACAACAACCCAAAGGCCTCCTAGAAGAATTTGGTATCAATGTAACTGAATTTGCTCGGCGGGGCGAGATTGACCCTGTAATTGGTCGTGACGAAGAAATTGTGCGCGTCATTGAAATCCTCAATCGTAGAACGAAGAACAATCCTGTCCTCATCGGAGAGCCCGGTGTCGGTAAAACAGCAGTTGTCGAAGGCTTGGCTCAGAAAATTGTAGACGGTGATGTGCCACATAAACTCCAAGGCAAAGAAGTCATTCGTTTAGATGTCGTTAGTTTGGTTCAAGGAACTGGTATCCGTGGTCAATTTGAAGAACGAATGCAAAAACTCATGAACGAAATTCGCTCTCGACAAGATGTTATATTATTCATTGATGAAATTCACGAAATTGTTGGAGCTGGTTCTGCTGGCGATGGAAATATGGATGCTGGAAACATCCTAAAACCAGCACTTGCTCGCGGTGAACTCCAATTAGTCGGTGCCACAACTCTCAATGAATACCGGATTATCGAAAAAGATGCTGCACTGGAACGCCGTATGCAGCCTGTAAAAGTTGATGAACCAACAGTTGAAGAAACGATCACTATCCTCAAAGGTATTCAAAAGAAATACGAAGACTATCACCACGTCAAATACACAGACGATGCCATTGAAGCAGCAGCTGTCTTGTCCAATCGTTATATCCAAGATCGCTTCTTGCCTGATAAGGCCATTGACTTGCTAGACGAAGCAGGCTCTAAGATGAATCTGACACTTAACTTTGTCGATCCAAAAGTCATTGATCAACGATTGGTAGAAGCTGAAAACCTCAAGGCACAAGCTACTCGTGATGAAGATTTTGAAAAAGCTGCTTATTTCCGTGACCAAATTGCCAAATACAAAGAAATGCAGCAAAATAAAATGGCTGATCAAGATACGCCTCTTATCAGTGAAAAAACCATTGAACATATCATTGAGCAAAAGACAAATATTCCAGTTGGCGACTTGAAAGAAAAGGAACAATCACAATTGATTAGTCTGGCTGATGATTTGAAAGCTCATGTCATTGGTCAAGATGATGCTGTTGATAAAATTGCGAAGGCCATTCGCCGTAATCGAGTTGGACTAGGTACACCAGACCGACCAATTGGTTCTTTCCTTTTTGTTGGACCAACCGGTGTCGGCAAAACAGAACTTTCTAAACAACTAGCGATTGAGCTCTTTGGTTCAGCTGACAGCATGATTCGTTTTGATATGAGTGAGTATATGGAAAAACATAGCGTAGCAAAACTCGTCGGATCGCCTCCAGGTTACGTTGGCTACGAAGAAGCTGGACAATTAACAGAACGTGTACGTCGTAATCCTTATTCTCTCATTTTACTTGATGAAATAGAAAAAGCTCACCCAGATGTCATGCATATGTTCTTACAAGTACTGGATGACGGACGTCTGACAGATGGACAAGGTCGGACAGTCAGTTTCAAAGATACGATTATCATTATGACTTCCAACGCCGGTACCGGAAAAGTTGAAGCAAACGTCGGATTTGGTGCAGCGCGTGAAGGACGAACCAATTCTGTTATCGGTGAATTAGGAAACTTCTTCAGTCCAGAATTTATGAATCGTTTCGATGGTATTATTGAGTTCAAATCTCTTAGCAAGGAAAATCTCCTACAAATCGTAGATTTGATGCTTGAAGATGTGAATAAACGCTTAGCTGTAAATGGTATTCACCTAGACGTAACAGACAAAGTCAAGGAAAAATTAGTTAATCTTGGTTACGATCCAAAAATGGGAGCTCGTCCACTTCGTCGGACAATCCAAGATCACATCGAGGATGCTATCACCGACTACTATCTTGAACATCCAAGCGAAAAAGAGCTCAAAGCTGTCATGACGAGCAATAGCAAGATTGTTATCAAGTCGTCCAAAAAGTCTGAAAACGAGACCGAAAAAGAAATTAAAACAACAGCAGACGACACTGCTAACTGACTATGAAAATCACTCCTTAGAAGTTTCTCTAGGGAGTAATTTTTCGTTACTGAACTCTATATCTCAAAATTGTCTTCAACTTCTGGAGAGCTGTTCGATTTTTATTGTTCAAATAAATTTCACGATGATATGACGTACAACGTTTTAACCCATTTTCTTGACAGAAAGCATCCATTTTCGCAAAAGTTTGCGGTTCATCATTAAAAGGTCCTACATGAAGCATTGCAATACTATTTCCTTCATCCATTCGTTTAAAGCGAATTTCATCATAGTGTAAATTTGGTTTTTTCACTTTTACTTTTGCAAGAGCTTTTTCAACCATTTCTCTGGTGATAAACTCCGGCTGTGCAATCATAATGGTATAAACCAAGTCATCTTTTACTAAAACTTCTGCTTCTTTTTGCCGCCAAATCCCTTCCAGCGGATAGACTGTAAAATCTGTCACTTCTAGCTCTGGATTGGATTTTTTATAATCCATTTTAACTGCATAAGCAAGAGAGTACAGAGCCGAAACCCGCTCAGAGAAATCAGGGCTATTTGGATTGCCTTCTCCGTCAATCATAATGAAAGCCTGCTCAGGAACCGTTACTAGCGTCGGACTTGCCTTTACACCATATATAGCTTTTTCAGCCTTTCTCCATTCATATTTCATTTGTTTACCCCTTTCGTTTTTCTATCATAAGCATAACAAAGTAAACTTGTCAGTTTCTGTCAACTTTTATATTTTTGGGAAATTTCGTTTAATTTTTTTGCTAATTTCTGTCGCACTTCAGGTAGATCTAACACTTCCACTCCATCCAAAAAGGATAAAAGATAAGCATAAAGACTGTCATGATTCGGAAATTCTGCTTCTACAAGTAAATTTCCTACCACATCTTTCGAAATCAAACCAGAAAATTCTTCATAGACACGAAAAGCTCGATGTTTTTCAAATTTCAATTGTAGCCGAATTGTTTCCTGTTGGTTTTCTTTACTTTGAAAGTCAGCTTGTCTTAACTCTCGGTCAAATATTTCAGTTGATAGCTGGCAGTGATTGATTCGACTTAGTTTGAATAACCGAAAATCCTGTTTTTCCGACAAAATCCATATAAATACCAATCTTGACTTTTAAAAATCAATTGCATAGACTCAACCCATCTGCTCATCTCTTCACCCTGTTGATTCAAGTAGTCAAACTGAAGAAGTAGCCTCTGCAAAATTCCTCTCTTAATCTGCTCAAACGTTTCTTGATGATATTTTTGCCCACGCCAATCTGTAAAATCAATTTGTAGCCAATTATCCATTTTAATTTGAAACAAAGCCTGCAGCTTTTCTAATACTTGATGTTCTTCTCGTAAAGTTTGTAAGCCTTGTACAGATAAGAGAAATTCTTCTTGCTCCTGAGCCGATAGTAAACTTTTATCCAGTACAAATGAATCCAGTAAAAATACCACCGCCTTTCCCCGGATTACAATAAATAGGGATACCTACACTGCTTAACCGATCCACATCACGATAAATAGTACGAATCGACACCTCAAACTTCTCAGCCAATGCTGGTGCTGTAGCATGCCCATTCCCCAGTAGATAATAAATGATACCTAGTAATCTTCCTTGAGTCATGTTCTCACCTCTCTATAATTATACCACTATAACTTGCCAAATCTTGTCTCGTTTTAATACCAAGTGATTGAACAAAAAGAAATCTTATTAAACCCTTGACAGTAATCACTTCATCCTTTATGATAATAGTAAACTAGTCACAAAAGAGGAACAAATATGACAGTCGCAACTTTTGGAGAAAAGAAAGAAAGCGTTCAATATGTAAATCGCTATGGTGTTTACGCAGTTATTCCAGATGCTAAAAAAGAAAAAATCATCTTAGTGCAAGCACCAAATGGAGCCTGGTTTTTACCAGGTGGTGAAATCGAAGAAGGTGAAAACCATCGAACCGCACTTGAACGCGAATTGATTGAAGAACTTGGCTTCACAGCTGAAATCGAGCAATATTACGGACAAGCAGATGAATACTTCTACTCTCGCCATCGTGATACCCACTTTTACAATCCTGCCTACATTTACGAAGTGAGCCATTATGAGCAATCACAAGCACCTTTAGAGGATTTTAATCAGCTTGCTTGGTTTCCAATCGAAGAAGCTATTTCCAAACTAAAACGCGGAAGCCATAAATGGGGAATTGAAATGTGGAAAAAGAGTCATAAAGTCTGAGAAATTGTTCACATTTCTTATGGAAAAGTGCTATAATAGGGTTAGCATATAGGAGGAAATCATTATGAAGCTTATCAATACAACCAATAGCCACGCGAATCTTGTCCAAAGCCAGTTAGAAAGCACAGATGCCACTTTAGTTGAAACTTTTTCTGCTGGAAATACAGATGTTGTTTTTACGCAGGCTCCACTTCATTATGAAATCCTGATTTCAAATAAACACCGCGCTATTCGCGAACAAGAAGTTGAAAAAATTCGGGAATTTTTCCTAAAACGAAAAATTGATACAAAATTGATTGATGCATCTCGAATTAAAACACTCTACTCTACTAACTTGATTGAAATTTCTATTCCAACCAAATAAGCCCACGAGGGCTTATTTTTTATCTTGCATTTCGCGCTTAAGAAATCACCCCAAAAGTTAGATAGAAAAATCTAACTTTTAAGACGATTTTTATTTCTCCCAGCTGCTTTTCTCTAACTATAACTTAAATCTTTTACTTCCATAACGTGCTACGAGATCAATAATTAAAGCAGAGTATATACAAGTAAATATAGCTAGAAAAACAGTACAAGAAACAATAGATACTCACGTTGCTAGTTGATAAAAAATTCTAAATGGTAGGCTAAAAGAACCTGTTCAATCTCCAATTGCCATTCTGCTAAAGATCTAACAATCGGGTGCTCAATGTCAAACATTGCATTTAGAACAAAGATTCAAGTTTCAATAGTTCCTCGGATGGCTAAAATGCTGGATTGTTATGCTCATCGGCGCTCTCCATATTTTTACGAAGTGGCGTCCAAAGATGAACCCCCTTTGCCTCCAAGCGTTCTTTCAGCTCTTTACTTAGGTATCCCAAATCTCCTAAAACGCGAGAACAAGGGACAGGTCTC
>NZ_JANS01000016.1:0-31601 GCF_000524255.1 Streptococcus sp. AS20
TAAAAATAATCGCGGTGAATATAACATACACATGTATTACATTCAGTCGGATGGTAGCCTGCAAGGGGTAACCGGCACAACAACCAAAGTAGAAGAACCGAAATACAGCGTGACAGGTACTATTAACATTCAAAATAAGACCTCACAAGGCTTTGATGTGGTGGTGACGAATGTCAGCTCGACCAAGGGTGTGAAGACAGTGAAGTTGCCTATTTGGTCTAGTCAAGGCGGTCAAGATGATGTAATCTGGTACGATGCGATTAAGCAAACAGATGGCACCTATAAGTTGAGTGTAGATATCCGCCGTCATAAAAATAATCGCGGTGAATATAACATACACATGTATTACATTCAGTCGGATGGTAGCCTGCAAGGGGTAACCGGCACAACAACTAAGGTAGAAGGATCTCAAACGAGTGTAAAAGAAGTACAATATAATGGCTCTTACTACTTTGTCCAAGGAAAATATGACGAGATTGTAGTGGCAAATAAAAAACATCCGATGGCTGCTAACTACAATCCTGGTGAAAATCCAACTGCAAAAGCTGCCTTTCTTCGATTAAGAAATGATATGATTGCTCAAGGCTATAATGTTGGTTATGCTTACAGCGGATTTAGAAGTTATGATTATCAAAAAGTTCTGTATCAAAATTATGTGAACAAAGATGGTCAAGCTGCTGCGGATCGTTACTCTGCACGTCCGGGCTATAGTGAACACCAAACAGGTCTTGTCTTTGACTTAACGGATAAAGCTGGTAATCTTTTGGAAGATGCTGCTGCAAGTACTTGGTTGAAAAATAATGCACATCGCTACGGTTTTGTAGTTCGTTATCAACCAGGGAAAGAAGCTTCGACAGGATACATGCCAGAAGCATGGCATATTCGTTATATCGGTAAGGAAGCTGATGAAGTTTACCATTCTGGTTTGAGTTTAGAGGAATATTATGGCTTTGAAGGTGGAGATTACGCTTCATCAGTAACCCCGTCAAAACCAACAACTCCGTCTCCCCAAACACCCTCTATCCCTGCTCAAGGTGTATATCGTTTTACAAAACGCTCCTCTATCAAAGCAGAAGCTAGAATGTCAGCCCCTGAATTGGCTTATTATGATGCCGGGCAATCGGTCACTTATGATAAGGTTTTGAATGCAGATGGTGCGACATGGATTTCTTACATCGCTTTTAGCGGAAAGAGACGGTATATTGCTATTGCTTGATTTAATAGCATAACATCTACGGTTAAAAAACTGTAGGTGTTTTCTTATTTTTTAATATTCAAAAACATAGTTTATTTCTTCACAAATTTGGTCAAAAGGTGAAGGAAATGCTGTTTTGTATCAGTTTTTGTGATATTTTCTGAGATTGTGAAAAATTGTGAGCAAATTTTTTGTAAACGAATTCAAAAAGTATTATGATATTAACGTGACTAAAAAACAGATTTTGAAATTGCAATTCCATTCTCTGGTAATGGAGGATTATGATGTCTGATGTAAAAACAGTTCCTGCTGCTGTCGCCATGCTTCGTGTATTGGAAGCGTGGGGTGTTGAAAATGTTTATGGTTATCCTGGCGGTTCTGTCAATTCAACTATGAATGCACTAGATTTGGAGAAAGAAAACATTCGCTTTGTACAAGTTCGTCATGAGCAAGTTGGAGCTCTTGCGGCAGCAGCTCATGCCAAATTGACTGGAAAGATAGGAGTAACGCTTGGTTCTGCTGGTCCTGGTGCCATCAATCTTTTAAATGGTTTGTATGATGCACGTGAAGATCATGCTCCAGTTTTGGCTTTAGTGGGTCAAGTACCAAGTACGAATATGAATTATGATTACTTTCAAGAGTTTTCTGAGTTACCCATGTTTAGTGATGTAGCAGTCTATAACCGAGTAGTGATGACGCCGGAAAGCTTACCTTATGTTGTAGATAAAGCGATTCGTGAAGCCTATAAAAACAGTGGCGTGTCTGTTATTATCATGCCAAATAATTTTGGTTATATAGAAATTCCAGATGTAGATTATGCTTCACATACAGCAGAAAAAAGCTTGCCGCTTCCACAGGCGACAGATACTGAAGTGGATCAATTTCTTGAATTG
Source organism: Streptococcus sp. AS20 (assembly GCF_000524255.1). Lineage (NCBI taxonomy): Bacteria > Bacillati > Bacillota > Bacilli > Lactobacillales > Streptococcaceae > Streptococcus > Streptococcus sp. AS20. Next base: position 2,089 of record NZ_JANS01000016.1, read on the forward strand.
GTAAAAGAGGCTAAACGTCCTATTTTCCATGTGGGTTCTGGTATTGGCGACAAGGCTCATTTATTGGTAGAATTATCTCAAAAATTACAAATTCCGATTGCTGTCGCGGGTCTTGCAAAGGGGAAAATCCCCGAGGACTTTGAAGCGAATTTAGGCACACTTAATCGGGCTGCTTCTAAGGTTGGTGACGAAGCATTTGCAGCAGCTGATCTTGTCATTGCTATTGGGACAAATTTTCCATTTGCTAACTTAGTTTATCGTTCTCATTATTTCAAGTTTGTATCGGTGGATATTGATGTGGCTAATTTTGGTCGTCATCACTATCTAGATTTAGGAATTTTATCAGACTCTGGAAGTTTTCTCCAAAAAGCTTTGGAACGTAGTGCAACCGTTGCTCCGCGTCCATTTTATCAAGCTAGTGTGGCAGCCATGAAGGATTGGAAATCCTATTTGGAACGTTTAATGCAAAAAACAGACGGACCATTAGAATTTGAACAAGTCTATCGTGAGATCAATCGTATTTCGGATGTCAATGCTGTTTATGGCATTGATGTCGGGGACAACATTATCAATAGCTTCCGTTTTTTGAACTTTACACCAGAGAAGAAATGGACAATTTCAGCTCTCTTTGCTACGATGGGGTATGGCTTACCAGCTTCTATCGCAGGTCAATTTGCTTTTCCAAATCGTCAAGTTTTCAATATTGCTGGAGATGGTGCGTTTTCAATGGTCATGCAAGATTTGACGACCCAAGTCAAATATCAGTTGCCAGTTATCAATATTGTCACTTCTAATAATTCACTCAACTTTATCAAGTCTGAACAGGAAGATTTGGTCATGAACTTTTCAGGTGTGGATCTTTATGAAGTAGATTTTGCTAAAGTCGCGGAAGGAATGGGTGTAGAGGGAATAACAGTTAAAACTTTAGAAGAATTGCCAGCTGCTTTTGATCGCGCCCTTGAAGTTTCAAGAGCTGGAAAGCCTATTCTGATTGATGCCAAAATCACCGATAAGCGTGGTATCCCTGTGGAAGAGTTAGAGCTAGACATTGTTGATGGCGAATTTGTGGAAAGAATCTCTGCTGGTTACCAAGAAACTCATGGACAAATGAGTCCGGAAGAATTCTTTGCAACTTATGATGGGCAAGAACTTCGTCCGATTACAGCTTATTTCAAAGAATATGGTGTTAAGCCATAACACGCTAGACCATTTATCTTAATTTTTACAACCATTATAGGTGCAAGGGTGGGAAGTGATTTCCCACTTCTGCCCTATTATAAATTGTAAAAGTTGTTTCAATTTATCAAAATGGTATAAATTTTATACATATTGCTATTATTCTCATCTGTTAGAGAATAGGATTGAGTTTTGTCACATAAAAATGAAAGCGCTTGCTTTAAAGACTCGATTGAATTTTCTCTATGGATATGCGCATATAAGACAGGAGGAAATATGATGTCTTACCAAACTAGTAATGCTGAAGGTCCAATTGATTTCATCAACACGTATGATTTAGAACCGATGGCTCAAAAAGTCATTCCAAAAGCTGCATTTGGTTACATTGCAAGTGGAGCTGAGGATACCTTTACTTTGCGAGAAAATATTCGTGCCTTTAATCATAAGCTAATTGTACCTCACACGCTTCGCAATGTAGAGAATCCAAGTACAGAGATTGAATTTGATGGGGATAAATTGTCTTCTCCAATCATTTTAGCACCAGTAGCCGCTCATAAGTTGGCAAATGAACAGGGAGAACTAGCTTCAGCTAAGGGAGTGCACGAATTTGGCTCTCTTTATACCACCAGCTCTTATTCCACAGTTGACCTTCCAGAAATTTCCCAAGCCCTTCAAGGAACCCCCCATTGGTTTCAATTTTATTTCAGTAAAGATGATGGTATTAACCGTCACATTATGGATCGAGTCAAAGCTGAAGGATATAAAGCAATTGTCCTGACAGCCGATGCAACTGTTGGGGGGAATCGTGAAGTGGATAAACGAAATGGCTTTGTTTTTCCAGTTGGAATGCCAATTGTGGAAGAATACCTCCCTGACGGTGCTGGTAAGACGATGGATTTCGTTTACAAATCTGCTAAGCAAAAATTATCCCCTCGTGATGTAGAATTTATTGCTGCTTACTCTGGTCTTCCGGTCTATGTCAAAGGACCGCAATGCCGTGAAGATGTGGAACGCTCACTTGACGCAGGTGCTTCTGGGATCTGGGTGACAAACCACGGCGGTCGGCAAATTGATGGTGGGCCAGCAGCCTTTGATTCCTTGCAAGAAGTAGCAGAAGCAGTGGACAAACGAGTACCAATTGTCTTTGACTCTGGTGTTCGTCGTGGTCAGCATGTTTTTAAAGCGTTGGCTTCTGGAGCAGATTTAGTGGCTATCGGACGACCAGTTATTTATGGTTTAGCGCTTGGTGGTAGTATAGGAGTTCGCCAAGTCTTTGAACACATCAATGAAGAATTGAGAACCGTCATGCAACTGTCTGGTACACAAACGATTGAAGAAATTAAACATTTCAAACTTCGTCACAATCCCTATAATCCAACATTTCCAGTAGATCCACGAGATTTGAAATTGTATTAAATTGATAAAAAACACAGTTTCCTTTCAATCAAAGGAGGCTGTATTTTTTTGCTTCACAGTGAGACTGACATCATTCAAAGCGAGCTGTTGACCAAATCTCTTACTGATGTGTTTCACATTCAAAATAGTTTCCATAATGTGACCTCCATTTTTTCTATCGTAGAGTTTCTCCTCTCTTCAAGGATTAGTATACAAAATGCTTGTCAAATAAGTCTCAAGTAATTCTCAAATATTTCTAAAATTTACAGAGTTAAACTTTTTACGTGTAAAAAGAAGACTAAAATATAACGCAAACGCTTGCAAAGAAGTGAAAAATTATATAGTATGGAAGGTGAAAAAGATGAAAGTGAGATGCATAATGCAAAGAAAATGGTGGCATGATGCCGTAATTTATCAGATTTATCCAAAAAGTTTTATGGATAGCAATGGAGATGGAATTGGCGATTTACAAGGAATTACAAGTAAATTGGATTACTTGAAGAAACTTGGAATTACCGCTATTTGGCTTTCTCCGGTTTATAAGAGTCCGATGGACGATAACGGTTATGATATTGCTGATTACGAAGCAATTGCAGATATTTTTGGCTCCATGGAGGATATGGAGGAACTGATTGCAGAAGGAGAGAAGCGCGATATTAAAATCATTATGGACTTGGTGGTCAATCATACTTCTGACGAGCACGCTTGGTTTGTAGAGGCGCGAGAACATCCAGATAGTCCAGAGCACAGTTATTATATCTGGCGAGACAAACCAAATGATTTAGACTCTATTTTTGGTGGCTCTGCTTGGCAATATGATAAAAAAGCTGGTCAATATTACCTACATTTCTTTAGCACAAAACAACCGGATCTTAATTGGGAAAATGAAGCTCTACGTCAAAAAATTTACAAGATGATGAATTTCTGGATTGACAAAGGAATTGGTGGCTTTCGCATGGATGTGATTGATATGATTGGCAAGGTACCTGACCAGAAAATTGTCAATAATGGTCCAATGCTGCATCCTTACTTGCAGGAGATGAACCGTGCGACTTTTGGGGATAAGGATTTATTGACAGTTGGTGAAACTTGGGGAGCAACTCCTGACATTGCAAAACAGTATTCAGACCCAAAGAATCATGAATTATCTATGGTTTTCCAATTCGAGCACATTGGTCTTCAACATAAGCCGAATCAACCAAAATGGGATGTAGCAGATGAATTGGACGTACCAAAATTAAAAGAAATTTTTACCAAATGGCAAAATGAACTAGGTGTAGAGGAAGGTTGGAATTCGCTCTTTTGGAATAACCATGACCTTCCGCGCGTTGTCTCCATATGGGGAAATGATACGAAATACCGCGAAAAGTCAGCGAAAGCTTTAGCAATTCTCCTTCATCTGATGCGTGGCACTCCTTACATTTATCAAGGGGAAGAAATTGGTATGACCAATTATCCTTTCAAGAACTTAGAAGATGTTGAAGACATTGAATCTCTCAACTATGCCCGCGAAGCCCTTGATAAGGGTGTGCCGCTTGATGATATTATGACCAGTATTCGTACGATTGGGCGGGACAATGCTCGCACGCCTATGCAGTGGAATGCCCATCAACATGCTGGTTTTTCAACTGGTCAACCTTGGCTGGCTGTCAATCCTAATTATCCAACAGTCAATGTTGAAGCAGCTTTGGAAAATCCGAATTCTATTTTCTATACTTATCAACAATTGATTCAATTGAGAAAGAGCAATAATTGGTTGGTGACAGCAGATTTTAAACTACTTGAAACGGCTGATAAGGTGTTTGCTTATTTACGAGAAACGACAACAAAGAAATATCTGGTCGTGATGAACTTCTCAAATGAAGAGCAAAGTTTTGTCTTGGAAAATACTGTAAAGGAAGTTTTGATTGCTAACACAGATGTAACTAAGATACTTCAAACCCATAAATTACAAGGCTGGGATGCTTTTTGTGTGGAAATTGAGTAGAAAGATTGGCAAGAACAAAATCATAAAAAATACTGTGAGAAATTCCACAGTATTTTTTGTGTCGAGTTCTATCTTGGGATCAAAAGAGTCAAATTGATAAGGAGGAAAATCAAGAAGCAAGTAAGACTTGCACTTTTGGGTGTTTCCAATTGTCGGTAACAACTTCGCTTGATTGTTTCATCAAATCCGTGGGCGTACATAGCTTCTACGTAAGAATCTCGCCAATTAAAAGCGATAAAAATAGCTTTGATATAAAAGAGTGGTGACCAGAAATGAAGTGTTTTTCCTCGCAGGAGACTTGCTTCTCGGACAGCTTGGATTTCTTTTTGAATGACTGGAATGGCGTTTAGTACAACGAGCAGTCCATAGGTGAAGTGACTTGGAAGCCCTTTTTGATGCCAATAGCGCAAGAGCTGATTGAGATGAACACTATATAAAAAGGTCATTCCCAAAGCTGCTAAAGCAAAAGATCGGGTAAACAGTATCATTGCTTGACTGTTATCTCCATGAAGTTGAATAGCCCAGTAATTTGCTAATGCTGGTAGCAAAGGTAAGAGCAGTGTCCAGAAAATGCCCCACCATTTCCTTAGGTAAATGAGGTGGGCGAGTACTCCTACGACAATAGCACAGTTGAGCCACGTTGATCGGATAAAGGAGATTTCTAATGTCAAGGCAATGAGAAGGAGCACAAGTGCGAAGACATTTGTTTCTTCTTTTTTCATAGCGACCTCTTTTCTGTCAGCCCGTCGGACGTCAGCTCGACCAAATGATCACTAATGCCGTCCAAGGGCTCCAAACGATGAGAAATAATTATAAAGCTTTGCTGAGCAGCCTTGTCTTTAATCCAATTGGTAAAAAAATCACAGGCCTTTTTATCTAACCCAGTAAATGGTTCGTCCATGAGTATGACAGGGGTTTCCAAGGTCAGGATAGATAATAATTGAATGATTTTTTTTTGCCCACCACTCAAGTGGAAAAGACTAGAATCCATTTTCCTGTCTAAACCAAATAAAGTTAAGGCTTCTTGTACCTTTGCTTGGTTTTTGCTGGAAAGAGAGGGAAGGTTTAATTCCTCTGCGGGGGTCGTCCGAATGAATTGCTTTTCAGCATCTTGAACAACAGCCGTAATATGGCGATATAACTTCTTGTTCTTCTTAATTTTTCGGCCCTGATAACGCATGCTACCTTTGTATTTTTGCAATTGCAAAATGGCACGAAAGAGAGTTGATTTACCAGTGCCATTGGCCCCGATGAGAGTCGTAATACCTTTCTGAAAAGCAAAGTCTTCAATTGTAAAAAGTGTATTTTGGTCAAATTGGCAGGAGACATGTTGCAGCTGTAAGAAAGGGCTTCGCTGAGTATGTTCGCATACCAACTGATAGCTTGGAGGAGCCTTTTTTAAAAGAGCTACATCTTGTTTAAAAAGTTTCCCATTTTTTAATTCAACAAGGCAGTCGACACAGTCAGCATAGAGGCTACGATCATGGTCACATAAAATAACAGTCTTCCCCATTTTTGTCAAATCTGCTAGTAAATGAATCAAGCGTTTGCGTGCTACTTGATCGACAGAAGCAAAGGGTTCATCTAACAAAATGATTTGTGAATCCATAGCTAGCAGAACGGCTAGAGAAACTTGTTGTTTTTCTCCGCCAGATAAGGTCTGAAAATTACGATGGAGCAGGTGTTCTACTTTCCCAAGAGTGATAGCATGCTTGATTTTTTCATCAATCTGTTCAGCAGGCGTTTGGAGATTTTCCAAGGTAAAAATCAATTCCTCATAAAGGGTTGTCATGGTAAATTGACGGCTTGGATTTTGAAACATCATACTAAGATAGGTAACTCGTTCATGAATCGGTAAATGAGACAGCAATGTATGACCTAACTTTACCTCTCCAGCGAAGTCTAATTCATTGAAATTTGTTAAAATCCGAAAAAGGGTTGATTTGCCAGCACCGGTATCACCAATCAAGAGTGTCATTTTTCCTGTTTCAAAGGTAAAGGTTAAGTCTTCAAAGACATCTCTAAGATAAATATGCTCTAATGTTAATCCCATATTATTTACCAGCGGCTTGGTTAATCTTGTCATAAAGATTCATAATAATTTTAACCAGAACAGCACAGAAGAAGAATACCGAAAGAAAGCGAACAACAAACAATGCTAAAACAAACTCAGGTTTGAAAGCGTAGTAACCAATTTTGAAATATTCATAGGTAAAGCTCAAAAGGGTCGTACCAATGGCGCTGTAAGTAAGTGACAACCAATCATAGCGTTTGTATCTGGTCGCAGCAAATCCAAGCTCGCTACCAAATCCTTGTATGAAGCCAGAAATCAAAGTGCTCATGCCAAATTGGCTACCGTACAGTACTTCAGCAAGCGCAGCTAAAAGCTCACCAATCGTGGCGCTCCCTGGTTTGCGCAGTAACATAGCTGCCATCGGAGCTGCCATACACCACAGACCAAAGAGAATTTCATTGGCAAAAGGCTCGAGCCCGATAGGTGCCAGAACAGCTGATAAGATATTGTAGAGAAAGCTAGAACCGACAAAGATTCCACCGAAAAGAATAGCCAAAAGAGCTAAGAGGATAACATCTCGTAAACTCCATTTTTGAAACATAAAAAACTCCTTCTAACAGAGCAGATGAGGAGTTTTAGCGCGACAAAATGAAATCTAATCAAAAGAATGGTTAGATTTTCTAGTTTTTCATTATACATTTCCCTGCGCCAGTATTAACTGTATCAGGTTCAATGGGTATAATCTCAGCCTCAGCACCCCAAATGTTCTTTGTTGTTTTATTATGCTGTTATTTTAACATTGATTTCTTAAAATAGCAAGGGACTAGGTTTGTCAATTGCACTGTCTAGTTCTTATCATTCAATAAGAAACAATGATAGATTTACTGATATGACAAGAACGAATAGCTATTTATACTAATTGTTCTTTAGCTAAGTCGCGAGCTAATTCATCTTTAATCGTAATGCCTTCGTGTTCTAATTTTTCAATCGACTTTGCAAATTGCAGTAAATAGCTTTTGTGAGCTAAAAACAGCTTATCCATGATCCGCTTGGCAGTATGACCTGAAGGAAGGAGAGGATTGATCGTAAAAGCTTGCAGAGCGATACCATAGTTTCCAGAAACAGCTGCTTCAATGATTAACAACTCCATTGATTTCATTACTTGTAGCCGGCAGTTGGTAAAGAACCAAAAGAAACGGTTCGAGCTCCCTGAGACCCAATATAGGTCGTTACTTCTACGGTACATTCGGATGGTAAATCAAGAATGGCACCGTTATTTCGAGTGGATACCACCATTTCAGTGTTTTTATTGGCATAAATAGCAGCAATTGTTTTGCAAGCGGTATCTGAATAATAAACACCGCCGCGTTCTTCCAGTTGTTTTGGTTTGTAATTGAGGTCGGGATTTTTGTAAAGTTCAAATAAATCGTGTTCAATTTGTTTGACTTGCTCAGCACGCGTACCGATTGTCCGATATTCCTCTAAGTTATGAGTTGATATTTCTTCAAAACGATAATAATAGCGATGATAATCACAAGGAATCATCTTCATTTGTTGAAGCTGTTCTTTAAAGTAAGGAATTTCGTAAATATTCTTAGGAATTCCTTTACTGTTATCAAATAATTTATCAATCAAGGTTAAGGCGATATCGTTGCTGTCTTTATCTGCAACCTTATGCCAATGAAAATGATTGACTCCAGCGAACTGGTAAATTAAATTTTCTGAATCCATACCAAGAACTTCAGCTTCTCGCATCTTGGCTGCAACTGGTATATTACAAATCCTGATGACTTTTTCCCAATTTCCATAACGCAAAACAGCTTCTGTGACCATACCTGCTGGATTTGTAAAGTTGATGAGCCAGGCATTGGGGGCAGAGTCATTTCATGTCTTCGACAATTGCTAAAATCACTGGAATCGTTCGAAGTGCTTTGAAAATTTCTCCAGGCTCCTTTGTTTCTTGCCCAAGTAGTCCATAGGAAGCAGGGATTGCTTGGGCAAGAATGCGAGCGGAGAGTTGTTCCACGCGAAACTGTGTTGTTACAAAATCAGCGTTCTTCAGAGCTTCTGTCCAATCCAAGATTGAATGAATTTTCACATCATGTCCCGAAGTGTTCCACATTTTTTGAGGCATGGCGGCTATGATATCTTGTTTTTCTTTCCCAGCAGGAACATCAAGCAGCCAGATTTCTTTAATAGGAAGATTGGTATAACGTTTGGTAAATCCTTCCATTTGTCATTGCTGCCAATAAAGTGAAAACAGTAGAAGAATAATTGTAACTTTTAAAATAAATATGAACCTTTCCAGCTAGCTTTCTTTTATCTGTTGAAAAGGCTTTTTACTATTTTGAATTCTGATGAATCTGTGATGAGTAGATTGTTTTCTCTTTGCATTAGATGTGTATTTAGAAATATATTTCATAGAATAGTATCAGTATTTGTGAGTATCTATAGAAAAGAGTAGGAAAAGAAAAATATAATAGAATAGTAGAAAATAATTTATTGACGAAAGCAGGTGAACTATAATGAAGGAAACTATCTTTTTAGATGTAGATGGTACGATTGTTGATTATGCGAATCATATTCTTGCCTCTGCTGTAAAGGCTATTCGTCAGGCGCGTGAAAAAGATTATCTGGTTTATGTCTGTACTGGACGTAGTAGGGCTGAAATGCCTGAGGAAATCTGGAAGATTGGTTTTGATGGTATGATTGGTGGGAATGGTTCTTATGTAGAGCAAAAAGGTCAGATTATCATGCATCAGTTAATTCCGTTGGATGTGGAAAAACGAGTAGTGAACTGGTTGCATAGACGCGGCTTGGAATTTTACTTGGAGAGCAATAATGGTCTGTTTGCCAGTGAAGATTTTCGTGAGGTAGCTCGTCCAGTATTACGCGCCTATGCTCAGGGAAAGGAAGCGAGTGCAAAAGAAGTAGGACAATTGGAAGCTGAAGAAGCTCTTCATGGGTTAGTTTATGGAGCTGAACTTTATCGTGTAGTTCTCCATAAAATCAGTTTTATTCTCAAATCTTATCAAGATCATTTGGATTCTAAAGAAGCTTTTCCGGAGTTGAAAGCTGGTACATGGGGTGGCAAAGGAGAGCACGCTCTTTTTGGTGATTTGGGAGTCAAGAATATTACAAAGGCTCACGCAATTGATGTATTGCTCGAATATCTAGGAGCGAAAAAAGAAGATACGATTGCTATTGGGGACGCTAAGGTAGATATTCCTATGCTGGAATATTGCCAAGTTGGAGTTGCTATGGGAAATGGTGGACCAGAAATTCTAGCCATGGCTGATGTTATTACTGATGATGTGGTTGAGGACAGTTTCTACAATGCTTTTGAAAAATTAGGACTTCTTTAGAGGAATAGTTTATGACAAAAACACTTTATTTGATGCGACACGGGCAAATTTTATTCAATAAGCGGTATCGGATTCAAGGTTGGTGTGATGCTCCCTTAACGCCTTTGGAGATTTATCAAGCTCAGGAGGCAGGTCAATATTTTAAGGATGCGGGCATTGTTTTTGATGATGCTGCCTACAGTTAACCTCAGAGCGAGCTTGTGACACATTAGAGCTAGTGACGGACGGACAAATTCTTATTTACGAGTAAAGGGGCTAAAAGAATGGAATTTTGGTCTTTTTGAAGCGCAGCCTGAGCGACTGCAATCTCAGTTTCGCGCAGGAGCCACTTCTTTTGAAGATTTATTTGTTCCTTACGGAGGAGAGGCTGTTGAACAAGTTGGTGAGCGGGTGTTGATGACATTGACTGAAGTTATGGAAAAAGCTCAAGCAGAACCAATTCTAGCAGTCAGTCACGGTGGTGCTATGTGGGCCTTCTATCTCAAGGTTACAGCTCAAAGTCTGGATCCCAAGGAGCGCTTGGTAACTGTGCTATCTGTCATTTCCATTATAACCAGGGGCATTTTAAGCTAGCAGAAGTTATTGATCCACTGACAGGTGATGTTTATGACTGTAAATGAAAAAAGTCTGGGAAAATAAGATTTCTCAGACTCTTGTTTTGTAAAGAGGGGGCACCATGATGCTTTAAGTTCTGTATGTGTTAATACTTTTTGGTATCTTATATGTCTATCTCCCATACGCTTCTGGTAAAAATCATTGAGAGTAGAGCTAGCCCGGCTAATCCGATTCCAACATACCAGTAAGGTAAATCCAGTGTGGTAGAGCGACCAGATAGATTGACAATACCGCGAAAAAGAACGCCAGCGGCAATGGTTGCGACCGCAGAATTCCAAAGATTGAGACTGAGTCGCGAAAGATTGGGAATAAGTTTTTGAAAAATAAGGAGCACAACCCCGCCTATCAGCGGTACTCCGAAGAGCCAGTGCATATAGACTGAAGTCTCTCCAAAACTGAAGTGTTCGTAAATGCGACTAAAGATAAAGAAGAATACTATAATTAGGGTATAGACCACCGCTGTCTTTTTAAAACGCTTGTTGTTTGTTTTAGTAACCAATGTAGACAATGTCACTCACCGCCCTTTCTGAAATTGTTCCGTTAGTCGTTGGTTTATTGACGACTTTTCCATTAAAGTAAAGAGTAGACGAACCACCGCCATCCAGATTATAAGCAGTTTTAACACCATAGGATTTCATCACCTGAGCTAGTTGGTAAAGAGACAGGCCTTGACTTTCAGATGTTCGGCCGTCTGATACAACGATGACATAATGGTTTTTATCAATTATCCCAATAGCTGTACGTGGATTAGAAGCCATGGATTGCCCCACTTCCGAATTACTTGAAACAGTAATCTTACCGTTGTTAACTAAAGTAGGACCAAAAGCAAGAAGGTGTACAACACCATTTTTAACCAAGTCTTTAGCAGAAGCATCATTTTCGTAAACAATTCCGAAACTCCCATCTTTATAGATTGCTAAATCACCATTACTAGCATCTTCACGAACGGTATTTCGATAGACAACACCATTGCGGATGACGTAACCAGTTGTATTTGCTCCGTAGAAATCACCGTTGATAGCCAGAATGGCATTGTTATTGGCTGCTGTAACCGAAGTCTTAGCGGTTACGTTATTTCCATATGTATTTTGTGCTAGAGCAGTTTTAAGATATTTGGGGGAGCTGACCGTAATATCTGCAATGTACACTTTTGTGTTGCTGACGTTTTTTGTAGTTAGGTTAATGGAAACATTATCGTCCTTATAGCTTTTATTTGTCTTTGTCGCATTTGTTGCTGTTTTAGCATTTGTTGTGCTAGTTGAGGTAGAAGAGGATTTGACTGTTGTAATGGCCTCTGACAGAACAAAAGTTTTTAACATGGAGTAGGTAAACGCCCCTGTCAACAGCATACCAAAGAGACTAGCATAAGCATAGGATTTTTTGAAAAACTTCATGATAAAGTATGCGTCCTTTCTTTGAAAATAATTTTTTTTTGAACGAGCCAAGATAGGCAAAAGAGCAGTGATCCGACAATGATTTTAACAATCAGCAAATTGAGACCGAAAATGGCGTAAAATAGTCTGATTAAAAGGGTGTCGAGGATAAACAAGCCCAAGGCTAGCCCGAAATAACCAGTCCCTGTTTTGGCAACGCTGTCTTTATTTTTAAAGATCAGTTTTTTATTTGTGGAATAATTGACAATTGAGCTCGTGACACGAGCTACTCCATTTGCCAGTAAAATTTTGAGACTAGTTGGCACTGTAGCAAGCACCAAAAGGGCTAGCGCATAGACGATATAGTCAATCAAAAAACTACTAATTGAAGAAAGAGCAAATTTAAACATATCTTTGTAAATCATGAGCCCGTCGCGTATTGGTCTAAAGTGAGAAGCTTGATTATCATTGATATAAATGGTTTCAATTGGAACTTCGCTGATAGGATATTTTGTAGAAGCAGATAACAGCATATTCATTTCATATTCATAACGCTGCCCTTCAATCTCCAACATAAATGGAATCATATTGGTTGTAAAGCCACGAAGTCCGGTCTGAGTATCTGTCACAGAAACACCAATCTGTCGCTGAAACAGGAATCGTGTTACTTTATTTCCAAAAGCCGATCGTAAAGGAACCTTCCCAGAAAAAGAACGAACTCCCAGAATTAAGTGGTTGGGGTTTTCTTGAGCTTTTTTGCTCACGCGAAAAATATCCCATACGTTGTGTTGACCATCCGCATCAGCTGTAACTACTGTCCCATATTGTCCTAAGGTATCAATATAAGTAAAAGCGTTTTTCAATGCCTGTCCTTTTCCCTGATTGTTTGGATAGCATAAAATAATAGCGTATTTCTGAGCTTCTTGAAAAATCGAATCATAACTAGCTGGGCTACCGTCATTAACAACAACGACATGCAAGGAACTCTTTGCCTTCACCCTTTGTAAAAGATGAATGAGAGTGAGGTCAGGTTTGTAAGCAGGAATGACTAAAAAATCCATGTATGTACTCCTTTCTTAGACAAATGATAGAAAAGATACACATTAGTATAGAGATGCTAACTTAAAGCTAACTGATATCAGCTTTTTTTAAGGCTTTGGAGGAGGAAATGTAAGGAAAATGTACTAAAAAAGAAGATATTAAAAAACGTTTCAAAAAACACATACGGGTTTTTCTTGCTATTTCCCAGAAAGTTTAGTATAATAGTTGTTCGTGAGTATCCCTCACTTACCCCTTGCAATAGCTGGGGGTCATTAGACCAAAAGGAGGAAAAATCAATGGCTAAATACGAAATTCTTTATATTATTCGTCCAAACATTGAAGAAGAAGCAAAAAACGCTTTGGTAGCACGCTTTGACTCTATCTTGACTGACAACGGTGCAACTGTTGTTGAATCAAAAGATTGGGAAAAACGTCGTCTTGCCTACGAAATCCAAGATTTCCGTGAAGGACTTTACCATATCGTAAACGTTGAGGCTGAAGATGCAGTCGCTTTGAATGAATTTGACCGTCTTTCAAAAATCAACGCTGACATTCTTCGTCACATGATCGTCAAACTTGACGCGTAAGAAGGGTTACTATGATAAATAACGTTGTACTTGTGGGTCGGATGACCCGAGATGCCGAACTTCGCTATACGCCGCAAAATCAAGCGGTCGCAACTTTTACTCTTGCTGTTAATCGCAACTTTAAAAATCAAAGTGGCGAGAGAGAAGCGGACTTTATTAATGTTGTAATTTGGCGCCAACAGGCAGAAAATCTTGCAAATTGGGCTAAAAAAGGAGCTCTTATCGGAATTACCGGTCGTATTCAGACGCGTAACTACGAAAATCAGCAAGGTCAACGTGTCTATGTGACAGAAGTCGTAGCGGATAATTTCCAACTATTGGAAAGCCGTGCTAGTCGTGAAGGTCAATCTTCTGGTGGCTATGCTTCCAACAACTTCGGAAATTCATCTTCCAATTTTGGTAACGCAACTTCTGCCAACCAAGTACCTAACTTTTCTCGTGATGAAAATCCATTTGGGAATGCCAATCCAATGGACATCTCAGATGACGATCTACCATTTTAATGGACAAACAGAATAATGATATAAAGGAGAAAGAACATGGCTCAACAACGTCGTGGCGGATTTAAACGCCGTAAAAAAGTTGATTACATCGCAGCAAACAAGATTGAATATGTTGATTACAAAGATACTGAGCTTCTTAGCCGTTTTGTTTCAGAACGTGGGAAAATTCTTCCTCGTCGTGTAACAGGAACTTCAGCTAAGAACCAACGTAAAGTAACAACAGCGATCAAACGCGCTCGCGTAATGGCTTTGATGCCGTTCGTAAACGAAGATTAAAATATAAAAAAGAGCTTGAATTTATAAAAATCAGGCTCTTTTTATATAAAGTCAAGTGAGTAACTTAACGGGTTGCTTTTCTTATGCTCGAAATTGATTTGAAGTGGTAATTTCTTATTCAAAACATCCGCTTGTTTCAGTTTCAACAGGCGGATGTTTAAATAAGAATAGAATTAGAGTTGTCTTGGTGAGGTAAGAGCGCTGCGGATGTTGAATTTCTTTTTGAGATAAAAACGAAGTGCCAACGTTCCACCACCGAACACAAGGATAAATAGGTTTGGTAGTTTTGGATTTAAAATGGCTGGCAATAGGAAGGTTGTTCCATAAAGAACAGTAGCCCATAATATCGTAGCAGCTGAAATGATTAGGAGCGATTTGAAAAATGGTGGCTTTTGACTTTGGTCTTGGTCGGAATAATAAAAGCGGTAAATAAAGTAATACATTCCGTAAAATACGAGTGCCCCCACCGCGCTACCAAGTACAATCGTCACAATACCATAATTGCTAGGATTTTTGGAGAATAAGTTAACACTACTATTTAAGATAGCAAATAAACTAAAGACAAATAAGAAAGCATCCATAATCATGAGATACGGATTGGTATTTTCTTTGATAGTTTGAGCTTCTTTTTGTTTTGCTTCTGAAAAATTCGCTGCCCAAACAGTAGGTGCTCCATAAAGTCCGCGAGCAGTAATTCCTTTTGCTTGATTTTCAAGAATCGTTGGGATGATTTCCTCTAGCAGGGCTTTGATTTCTTCGTCTGTCTTTCCATCTTTGATGAGTTGGTGGGTTGCGATACGGACAAATTCTTGATTTTTTTTGCTGAGTTTATCCAAAGAAACTTGTGTCATAAGATCTCCTTTTAATTAAAATAATTTTTTGTGAATGAGGTAAACTGTCAGTGAAACACTGATCGCAAAGGCGATGAAAATAATAATCCAAAAAGCATGTGGCTCCCCATTGAGTGGTAAGTCATTATTTTTGAAGTTCATTCCATAGGCTGAGAAAATCATAGTTGGAATGGACATGACAATCGTCACTAAAGCTAGAGCTTTCATGATGTTATTTTGATTATTTGAAATGATAGAAGCAAACGTATCTGTCATACTGTGCAAGATATTTCCATAAATATCTGCCATCTCAATTGCCTGTTGAGTTTCGATGAGTGTATCTTCTAGCAAATCCTCATCTTCCAAATATTTTTTGATATTACTTGTAGCGCTGGTTAATTTTTTTATTACACGCTCATTGGTTTTTAAGGACGCTTTGAAATAGACAATCGTTTTTTCAAGTTCCATGAGTTCAATTAGTTCTTCATTCCGAGTTGACTTGTGTAGCTGACTTTCAATTTGCTCACTTTTACGATCAATGGAACGAAGCGCTGTCAAATACAGCTCGGCGTTTCGATAAAGAATTTGGAAAATAAAGCGAGAACGCATAAATGTATAGAAATTACGTAATCGTCGATTAATAAAAATATCGAGCAATGGAAGTTTTTCCAAACAGGTAGTAATAATCGCATCTTCGGTAATAATAATCCCTAGAGGGATGGTTACATAGTAAGTCTGATTATTTCGCTCCTCTGTAATTGGAACATCCACGATAATCAAAGTATATTCATCTTCGATGGTAACACGAGACATTTCCTCTGCGTCAAGGGGTGCTCGTAAGTCCGTAATATCAATGTCAAAGGCATTGGAAATTTCAGTAGACTCACTTTGAGAAGGGTTGACTAAATTGATCCAAGTCCCCGACTCAAGCGTATCAATTTCTTTAAATTCAGTTGTTGTTGATAGAAAGACTTGTTTCATGTTTTCCTCCTTCAGTTATTTGCACACCGTACTATTATACTATAAAATTCCGAGTTTTTGGGTAAAAGATTGTAGAAAATTTTGTTATAATAGAAAGAAGTCTAAAATAAAGTGTGGTAAGAATGCAGGATAAAATTATCATTCATGGAGCACGAGCTCATAATTTAAAAAATATTGATGTTACGATTCCGCGGGACAAACTGGTTGTAGTGACTGGTTTGTCTGGTTCGGGCAAGTCTAGTTTAGCTTTTGATACTCTCTATGCAGAGGGACAACGGCGTTATGTGGAAAGTCTGTCGGCTTATGCTCGTCAATTTTTGGGCAATATGGAAAAACCGGATGTGGATTCAATTGACGGTCTTAGCCCTGCTATTTCTATTGACCAAAAAACGACTAGCAAGAATCCTCGTTCAACAGTCGGAACAGCTACAGAAATCAATGATTACCTCCGTTTGCTCTATGCGCGTGTGGGAACTCCATATTGTATCAATGGGCATGGAGCCATTAAAGCTTCTTCTGTAGAACAAATCGTCAATCAAGTTTTGGAATTACCCGAACGTCAGCGATTACAAATTCTAGCGCCAGTTATCCGTAAGAAAAAAGGACAGCACAAGACAATATTTGATAAAATCCAAAAAGATGGGTATGTACGAGTGCGCGTGGACGGGGACGTTTATGATGTAACCGAAGTCCCAGAGCTTTCTAAAACGAAAAAGCATGATATTGAAGTAGTGGTAGACCGGATTGTCATTAAGGGCGGTGTACGCAGTCGGTTATTTGATTCGATTGAAGCAGCCTTAAGAATTGCAGACGGTTATGTGGTGATTGACACGATGGATGACAAGGAATTACTCTTTTCCGAGCATTATGCTTGTCCAGTCTGTGGCTTTACGGTACCTGAACTAGAACCGCGCCTTTTCTCTTTTAATGCCCCATTTGGGTCCTGCTCTGACTGTGACGGCTTAGGTATCAAGTTAGAGGTTGATTTGGATCTTGTAGTGCCTGATAGTAGTAAAACATTACGTGAAGGAGCTCTAGCACCGTGGAATCCAATTTCTTCTAGTTATTATCCGCAAATGTTAGCTCAGGCGATGGAAGCCTTTAGCATCGATATGGATAAGCCTTTTGAGGAATTGAATGAGGAAGAAAAACAGCTGATTTTCTTTGGCTCAAATGGCCGGGAGTTCCATTTTCACTATGAAAATGAATTTGGTGGCGTGCGGGATATCGACATCCCTTTTGAAGGAGTAGTAACCAATATCAACCGCCGCTATCATGAAACTAACAGTGATTTTACCCGTAGCCAAATGCGACTTTATATGAATGAGTTGACTTGTGCAAGTTGCCATGGTTATCGACTGAATCCACAAGCCTTGTCTGTTAAAGTAGGCGGTGAAAATGGTCTCAATATTGGTCAAGTGTCTGATTTGTCTATTGCAGATCATTTAGAATTACTTTCTCATCTGACTTTGACTGAAAATGAAGTGGCCATTGCAACACCGATTATCAAAGAAATCCGAGATCGCTTGACTTTTCTGAATAATGTCGGGCTTAATTACTTGACACTATCTCGTTCTGCTGGAACTCTATCAGGTGGTGAGAGTCAGCGGATTCGCTTGGCAACTCAAATTGGCTCCAACCTCAGTGGTGTTCTTTATATCTTAGATGAGCCCTCTATTGGTCTACACCAGCGGGATAACAATCGCTTGATTGCCAGTCTCAAAAAAATGCGTGATTTGGGCAATACTCTCATCGTAGTTGAACATGATGAAGATACTATGCGCGAAGCTGATTGGTTGATTGATGTTGGACCTGGAGCAGGTGTTTTTGGTGGTGAAATTGTTGCGGCAGGCACTCCAGAGCAAGTTGCAAAAAGCAAGAAATCAATTACAGGTCAGTATTTATCGGGCAAACGTGAAATTCCAGTGCCATTGGAGCGCCGCGTAGGAAACGGTCGCTTTATCGAAGTCACAGGTGCGCGCGAGCACAATTTGCAAAACATCACGGCCCGCTTCCCGTTGGGAAAATTTATAGCCGTGACGGGGGTTTCCGGTTCTGGGAAATCGACCTTGGTTAATTCCATTTTGAAAAAAGCAATCGCTCAAAAACTCAATCGTAATTCAGACAAACCGGGTAAATTCAAAAATATTTCAGGAATTGAGCATATTGATCGTTTGATTGATATTGACCAGAGCCCGATCGGCCGAACACCAAGATCCAATCCAGCGACGTATACTGGCGTCTTTGATGATATTCGCGATCTCTTTGCTCAGACTAACGAAGCTAAGATTCGTGGGTATAAAAAAGGGCGTTTCTCTTTCAATGTGAAGGGGGGACGCTGCGAGGCCTGCTCTGGGGATGGGATTATCAAGATTGAGATGCACTTTTTACCAGATGTTTATGTCCCTTGTGAGGTTTGCCATGGAACACGGTACAATAGTGAAACCTTGGAAGTGCACTACAAAGAGAAAAACATTGCTCAAGTTTTGGATATGACGGTCAATGATGCAGTGGAATTTTTTAAGCATATTCCTAAAATTGAGCGGAAACTTCAGACCATCAAAGATGTAGGGCTGGGTTATGTAACCTTGGGGCAACCTGCCACAACTCTGTCTGGTGGGGAGGCTCAGCGGATGAAACTAGCCAGCGAACTTCACAAGCGCTCAACAGGTAAGTCTTTCTATATTCTGGATGAACCAACTACAGGTCTGCACACGGAGGATATTGCGAAACTTCTCCAAGTGCTATCACGTTTTGTAGACGATGGCAACACGGTTCTCGTCATCGAACATAATTTGGACGTTATTAAGACGGCCGATTACATTATTGACCTTGGACCAGAAGGTGGTATTGGTGGAGGTACTATTATTGCTACTGGTACACCAGAAAAAGTAGCTGCAAACTCTGCTAGCTATACTGGCCAGTATCTAAAAGGAAAGTTAAAATAAGATTTAAAAGACTCTGCTTTTTTAGGCAGAGTCTTTTTTATAATAAATTACGAATTTTTTCTTTTATAAATGGGTTAAGAGAATAGTGTTTATCCAGATATTCTAGGAGTGCTTGAGCAGACTCAGAAATGTGTTCGTAACCTTGCAAAAAGTGAGGCAATTGCTTGGCTTCCTTTGGATAACCTTCTTCAAATCGTCTGTTGGTATTAAAGACATCTATAAAATTAGATTTAGAAGTTGTTTCCAAATTGATTAGTTCAGTCCAAAGTTTGACGGATCTGTTTTGGATGAAATCATAAGCAGCCAATTTTTCGCCTCGCTGATAGCGACCTATCCCTAAATATAGATTACATGAAATTTCTCCCAACAGCCATTCACGGTCTCTGTTTTCTTTTGATGGCAGTCTTTGTGGCTGACAGATTGTTTCATCAAAACCGACCTCCTTCCAGATAATCTTGCCTTCAGCGAAGGGAATGTTTACTAGTTCATGAGCTTCAAAGACAGCAAATTCACAAAAAACATCATCTTCAAATAGAACTTTATGCCCGTCCACTGTATTTTGGTAGTGAAATGCAATTGGTTTTAGCTTACTTAACCAGGTTAGGTCTTGGATATAGGTCTGCTTGTAGCCATCTTTTACAATAACAAAGAAGTCTAAATCTGAGTACTGATCCAATCGTTCTCTTTCTGTTCCGCAAGAACCAAGTGCCAGCAAAGCTAGTGCTTGTTTCGAATCTTTTAGAGACTGACCAATCTCATCTAGTCTTTGTAACAGTAATTCTGTTTTATTCATATCGTTACCTCATTCTTTCTTGTTTAACGAAAATTATATATTTAGCGCTTTCAAATGTCAATTTCATCTAATCCTAACTATATAGATTGTATTATTTTCAGTATTTTTTTGCTATAATAAATTGAATCATTTTACGGAGGTTTTCTCATGTTATCAAGAGTTGAAAAATTTGAAGTAGCCTTAAAACAGACAGAGTGTGATGCTGTCTTAGTAACCAATCTGAAGAATATTTACTATCTGACGGGTTTTAGCGGAACAGAAGCGACAGTTTTCATTAGCAAAACGCGACGGATTTTTTTGACAGATTCCCGCTACACCTTGATTGCCAAAGGTGTGGTCAAAGGATTTGATATTATTGAAACTCGTGATGCTTTGGGGGAAATCGCTAAAATCATTGGAGACGATAAATTAGAAAAAATTGGCTTTGATGATCAAGTGTCCTATGCCTACTTCAAGATGCTGAAAAGCGTATTTGCAGCCTATGAACTGATACCTATGAGCAGTTTCATCGAGAATCTGCGCATGATAAAAGATGCGGAAGAAATTGATACGATTCGAAAAGCTTGTCAAATTTCCGATCAAGCCTTTCTAGATGTATTAGACTTTATCAAACCAGGTGAGACAACCGAGTTGGCAGTTATGAACTTTTTAGATGCTCGCATGCGCAAACTTGGTGCTTCAGGTGCGTCTTTTGATTTCATCATCGCCTCAGGATACCGTTCTGCCATGCCTCACGGAGTAGCTAGTGAGAAAGTGATTCAAACTGGTGAAACCTTGACAATGGACTTTGGTTGTTATTACAATCACTATGTTAGCGATATGACACGAACTATTCATGTAGGTCATGTGACGGATGAGGAACGTGAGATTTATGATATTGTCTTGCGTGCCAACAAGGCTTTGATTGATCAAGCCAAGGCTGGAGTCAGTCGTATTGACTTTGATCGGATTCCACGTCAGATCATCAATGATACGGGTTACGGAGCTTATTTTACTCATGGGATTGGTCATGGAATTGGGCTTGATATTCATGAAATTCCTTACTTTGGTAAGTCCTCTGAGCCGATTGAAATAGGGATGGTTTTAACAGATGAGCCAGGTATCTATCTGGATGGTAAATATGGCGTCCGTATTGAAGATGATCTTGTCATCACGGAAACAGGTTGCGAAGTATTGACTCTTGCCCCAAAAGAGCTAATTGTAATTTGAGAATTGTCAATCTTTATGATAAAATAAAGAGAAATCTATTTTAAAAGAGGTAATAATAATGATTGAAGCAAGTAAGCTGAAAGCTGGTATGACGTTTGAAACAACGGATGGGAAATTGATTCGTGTCCTTGAAGCAAGCCACCATAAACCAGGTAAAGGGAATACTGTTATGCGTATGAAACTACGTGATGTACGTACAGGTTCAACTTTTGATACAACTTACCGTCCAGAAGAAAAATTTGAACAAGCGATTATTGAAACACGTCCAGCACAGTACTTATACCAGATGGATGACACGGCTTATTTCATGGATACAGAGTCATTTGAGCAATATGAAATCCCAGTAGCAAATGTAGAGCAAGAATTGAAATTTATCCTTGAAAATTCAGAAGTGAAAATTCAATTCTACGGAAGTGAAGTTATTGGTGTTACGGTTCCAACGACCGTAGAGTTAGTTGTAACAGATACACAACCTTCTATTAAAGGAGCAACAGTAACAGGTTCTGGTAAACCAGCTACTCTTGAAACGGGTCTCGTAGTAAACGTACCGGACTTTATCGAAGTCGGACAAAAATTGATTATCAATACGCAAGAAGGAACCTACGTTTCTCGTGCATAATTTATTCTAAGAACTAGAAGTTCTTAAATTACTATTAAACTCAGACTAAGAGTCTGACAAATATTGAACAGACTCCTTGAATGTCTTTGTGTCTTAAGAAAGGACAAGTTATGGCAACTGAACAATTAGGCGAAATCGTTATCGCACCACGTGTTTTAGAAAAAATTATTGCCATTGCAACGGCTAAAGTGGATGGCGTTTACTCTTTCGCAAATAAAAGCATGTCTGATAGCCTTGCAAAACGTTCTTTAGGACGTGGCGTCTATCTTCATACTGCCAGTGATGGTGAAGTAACTGTTGATATTTATTTATATTTAGAATACGGTGTAGGTGTTCCAGCGGTAGCAGTGGCTATTCAGAAAGCAGTGAAAAGTGCTGTTTCTGATATGGCAGAGGTTGAATTATCTGCAGTGAACATTCATGTAGCTGGCATTGTTCCAGAAAAAACACCAAAACCGGATTTAAAAGATTTGTTCGATGAGGATTTTCTCAATGACTGATGTACAGCTGGAAATGAGAAGACAACTACGTGAGCGTGCTTTTCAAGCGTTAATGAGTTTGGAATATGAAAGAAATGTGATAGAAGCTTGTCGCTTTGCATATACATATGATAAAGATTCTACAAGCGATTCAGATGTGGGAATTCCTATATTTTTATTGAACCTTGTCATGGGTGTCGAACAGTCCAAAAGTGAATTGGATGAGAAAATAGGTCAATATCTAAAAGAAGGCTGGACCTTAGGACGTCTTACATTAGTAGAAAAAAATATTCTTCGTTTGGGACTGTTTGAAATGACAGAATTTGATACTCCTCAACTAGTTGCAATCAATGAAGCAATTGAGTTATCTAAGAAGTTCTCAGATGGGAAATCAAGCAAGTTTATCAATGGTATCCTGAGTAAATTTATCACAGAATAAAATTTTAAGAAGAAATGAATATAGGATTGAGAGAGCAGTAGTTCTCTCTTTTTCACTTTCATTGCTGAACAGGATCAGAAAGTTTCTAAAGTGATAGGGAAGTTGCCAAGAAGGTTAGAAGGGAGATGATAAGGGAAAGAATAGATAGTAGAAGCTCAAAGAGCCTTCCTTCATGATACCCTAAAGAGGTAAGAAAAAAGGAGGGTTATGAAATGGACTTCAAGGAGTTGTATGACAAAGTGAGAGGGATCGTACTGAAGTGTCGCCGGGAATATTATGTCCACCTGTGGGAGTTAAGTGATTGGGACCAAGAAGGGATGCTGGTCTTATATGAATTGGTGAGTCGCTATCCGCAACTGGTAGAGTCAGAAAGTCGTCTCTATGTTTACTATAAGACCAAGTTCCGTAATCACATCAAGGACATCCTGCGCAAACAAGAAAGCCAAAAGCGCAAACTAGACCGTCAAGCCTATGAGGAAGTGAGCGAGATAGGTCACAAGCTCAGCCTGAAAGAACTCTATTTGGATGAATTGGTGATTCTCCGAGCCCAACTAAAGAGCTATCAAAAACAGCTAAGTCCAGAGAAACAAGAACAGTATGAGCGCTTACTAGCAGATGAACGGTTTCAAGGACGCCAAGCGATGCTTCGGGAGTTACGGGCCTACTTACAAGATTACGATGAAAGAAAAAGCTAGAGGAAAATAAAAAAAGATGAAAAAAAGTATTGACAAGAAGAGGAGGAGGTGATATACTAAGATAGTTGTCGCTTGAGGGCGATAAAGACCTTTGAAAACTGAACAAGACGAACCAATGTGCAGGCGACTGTTGAGAGACAGTCCGTCAAACAAAAGAAAAATAAATCTGTCAGTGACAGAAATGAGTGAGAGCTCAAACTTTATATGAGAGTTTGATCCTGGCTCAGGACGAACGCTGGCGGCGTGCCTAATACATGCAAGTAGAACGCACAGGATGCACCGTAGTTTACTACACCGTATTCTGTGAGTTGCGAACGGGTGAGTAACGCGTAGGTAACCTGCCTGGTAGCGGGGGATAACTATTGGAAACGATAGCTAATACCGCATAAGAACATTTACTGCATGGTAGATGTTTAAAAGGTGCAAGAGCATCACTACCAGATGGACCTGCGTTGTATTAGCTAGTTGGTGAGGTAACGGCTCACCAAGGCAACGATACATAGCCGACCTGAGAGGGTGATCGGCCACACTGGGACTGAGACACGGCCCAGACTCCTACGGGAGGCAGCAGTAGGGAATCTTCGGCAATGGGGGGAACCCTGACCGAGCAACGCCGCGTGAGTGAAGAAGGTTTTCGGATCGTAAAGCTCTGTTGTTAAGGAAGAACGTGTGTGAGAGTGGAAAGTTCACACAGTGACGGTACTTAACCAGAAAGGGACGGCTAACTACGTGCCAGCAGCCGCGGTAATACGTAGGTCCCGAGCGTTGTCCGGATTTATTGGGCGTAAAGCGAGCGCAGGCGGTTAGATAAGTCTGAAGTGAAAGGCAGTGGCTCAACCATTGTAGGCTTTGGAAACTGTTTAACTTGAGTGCAGAAGGGGAGAGTGGAATTCCATGTGTAGCGGTGAAATGCGTAGATATATGGAGGAACACCGGTGGCGAAAGCGGCTCTCTGGTCTGTAACTGACGCTGAGGCTCGAAAGCGTGGGGAGCGAACAGGATTAGATACCCTGGTAGTCCACGCCGTAAACGATGAGTGCTAGGTGTTAGGTCCTTTCCGGGACTTAGTGCCGCAGCTAACGCATTAAGCACTCCGCCTGGGGAGTACGACCGCAAGGTTGAAACTCAAAGGAATTGACGGGGGCCCGCACAAGCGGTGGAGCATGTGGTTTAATTCGAAGCAACGCGAAGAACCTTACCAGGTCTTGACATCCCGATGCCCGCTCTAGAGATAGAGCTTTACTTCGGTACATCGGTGACAGGTGGTGCATGGTTGTCGTCAGCTCGTGTCGTGAGATGTTGGGTTAAGTCCCGCAACGAGCGCAACCCTTATTGTTAGTTGCCATCATTCAGTTGGGCACTCTAGCGAGACTGCCGGTAATAAACCGGAGGAAGGTGGGGATGACGTCAAATCATCATGCCCCTTATGACCTGGGCTACACACGTGCTACAATGGCTGGTACAACGAGTCGCAAGCCGGTGACGGCAAGCTAATCTCTGAAAGCCAGTCTCAGTTCGGATTGTAGGCTGCAACTCGCCTACATGAAGTCGGAATCGCTAGTAATCGCGGATCAGCACGCCGCGGTGAATACGTTCCCGGGCCTTGTACACACCGCCCGTCACACCACGAGAGTTTGTAACACCCGAAGTCGGTGAGGTAACCGTAAGGAGCCAGCCGCCTAAGGTGGGATAGATGATTGGGGTGAAGTCGTAACAAGGTAGCCGTATCGGAAGGTGCGGCTGGATCACCTCCTTTCTAAGGAAAAATCGGAAGCCATTGAGTTCGTTTTGTTTAGTTTTGAGAGGTCTTGTGGGGCCTTAGCTCAGCTGGGAGAGCGCCTGCTTTGCACGCAGGAGGTCAGCGGTTCGATCCCGCTAGGCTCCATTATCTAGGATGCAAAGAAATGACTTTCTTGTTCAACTAGATAAGATAGGATAAGCGTTCAACGGGTAAAGAAGTTGAACACGAACCTAATTAGCCCATTGAAAATTGAATAACGATATCAAATAGTAACAAGAAAATAAACCGAAACGCTGTGAATATTAATGAGTTTATGACTGAAAGGTCAAAATAAGGTTAAGTTAGTAAGGGCGCACGGTGGATGCCTTGGCACTAGGAGCCGAAGAAGGACGTGACAAACGACGAAATGCCTTGGGGAGCTGTAAGTAAGCGTAGATCCAGGGATGTCCGAATGGGGGAACCCAACAGGTACTACCTGTTACCCATATCTGTTAAGGATATGAGGAGGAAGACGCAGTGAACTGAAACATCTAAGTAGCTGCAGGAAGAGAAAGCAAAAGCGATTGCCTAAGTAGCGGCGAGCGAAAGGGCAGGAGGGCAAACCGAAGAGTTTACTCTTCGGGGTTGTAGGACTGCGAAGTGGACGTAAAGATTATAGAAGAAGACCTTGGGAAAGGTTGCCAGAGAGAGTAAGAGCCTCGTATTTAAAATAGTCTTTATACCTAGCAGGATCCTGAGTACGGCGAGACACGTGGAATCTCGTCGGAATCTGGGAGGACCATCTCCCAACCCTAAATACTCCCTAGTGACCGATAGTGAACCAGTACCGTGAGGGAAAGGTGAAAAGCACCCCGGGAGGGGAGTGAAAGAGAACCTGAAACCGTGTGCCTACAACAAGTTCGAGCCCGTTAATGGGTGAGAGCGTGCCTTTTGTAGAATGAACCGGCGAGTTACGTTATGATGCGAGGTTAAGTTGAAGAGACGGAGCCGTAGGGAAACCGAGTCTGAAAAGGGCGACTTAGTATCATGATGTAGACCCGAAACCATGTGACCTACCCATGAGCAGGTTGAAGGTGCGGTAAAACGCACTGGAGGACCGAACCAGGGCACGTTGAAAAGTGCTTGGATGACTTGTGGGTAGCGGAGAAATTCCAAACGAACTTGGAGATAGCTGGTTCTCTCCGAAATAGCTTTAGGGCTAGCGTCGACATGAAGATTCTTGGAGGTAGAGCACTGTTTGGGTGAGGGGTCCATCCCGGATTACCAATCTCAGATAAACTCCGAATGCCAAAGAATTATGGTCGGCAGTCAGACTGCGAGTGCTAAGATCCGTAGTCGAAAGGGAAACAGCCCAGACCACCAGCTAAGGTCCCCAAATAATTGTTAAGTGGAAAAGGATGTGGGGTTGCACAGACAACTAGGATGTTAGCTTAGAAGCAGCTATTCATTCAAAGAGTGCGTAATAGCTCACTAGTCGAGTGACCCTGCGCCGAAAATGTACCGGGGCTAAAACAATTTACCGAAGCTGTGGATACCTTTATAGGTATGGTAGGAGAGCGTTCTATGTGTGGCGAAGGTGTACCGTGAGGAGCACTGGAACGTATAGAAGTGAGAATGCCGGTATGAGTAGCGCAAGATGGGTGAGAATCCCATCCACCGTAAGACTAAGGTTTCCAGGGGAAGGCTCGTCCGCCCTGGGTTAGTCGGGACCTAAGGAGAGACCGAAAGGTGTATCCGATGGCCAACAGGTAGAGATTCCTGTACTAGAGTATAGAGTGAAGGAGGGACGCAGAAGGCTAACTCAAGCGTGCGAATGGAAGAGCACGTCTAAGCAGTGAGGCGTGGTATGAGTCAAATGCTTATATCTGTAACGTTGAGCTGTGATGGGGAGCGAAGTTTAGTAGCGAAGTGAGTGATGTCACCCTGCCAAGAAAAGCTTCTAGCATTAATCTATATTCTACCCGTACCGCAAACCGACACAGGTAGTCGAGGCGAGTAGCCTCAGGTGAGCGAGAGAACTCTCGTTAAGGAACTCGGCAAAATGACCCCGTAACTTCGGGAGAAGGGGTGCTCAGTTTAACTGAGCCGCAGTGAATAGGCCCAAGCAACTGTTTATCAAAAACACAGCTCTCTGCTAAATCGTAAGATGATGTATAGGGGGTGACGCCTGCCCGGTGCTGGAAGGTTAAGAGGAGTGCTTAGCGGTAACGCGAAGGTATGAATTGAAGCCCCAGTAAACGGCGGCCGTAACTATAACGGTCCTAAGGTAGCGAAATTCCTTGTCGGGTAAGTTCCGACCCGCACGAAAGGCGTAATGATTTGGGCACTGTCTCAACGAGAGACTCGGTGAAATTTTAGTACCTGTGAAGATGCAGGTTACCCGCGACAGGACGGAAAGACCCCATGGAGCTTTACTGCAGTTTGATATTGAGTGTCTGTACCACATGTACAGGATAGGTAGGAGCCAATGAGATCGGGACGCCAGTTTCGATGGAGGCGATGTTGGGATACTACCCTTGTGTTATGGCCACTCTAACCCGGTAGGTTGATCATCTACGGAGACAGTGTCTGACGGGCAGTTTGACTGGGGCGGTCGCCTCCTAAAGAGTAACGGAGGCGCCCAAAGGTTCCCTCAGATTGGTTGGAAATCAATCGTAGAGTGTAAAGGTAGAAGGGAGCTTGACTGCGAGAGCTACAACTCGAGCAGGGACGAAAGTCGGGCTTAGTGATCCGGTGGTACCGTATGGAAGGGCCATCGCTCAACGGATAAAAGCTACCCTGGGGATAACAGGCTTATCTCCCCCAAGAGTTCACATCGACGGGGAGGTTTGGCACCTCGATGTCGGCTCGTCGCATCCTGGGGCTGTAGTCGGTCCCAAGGGTTGGGCTGTTCGCCCATTAAAGCGGCACGCGAGCTGGGTTCAGAACGTCGTGAGACAGTTCGGTCCCTATCCGTCGCGGGCGAAGGAAATTTGAGAGGATCTGCTCCTAGTACGAGAGGACCAGAGTGGACTTACCGCTGGTGTACCAGTTGTTCTGCCAAGAGCATCGCTGGGTAGCTATGTAGGGAAGGGATAAACGCTGAAAGCATCTAAGTGTGAAACCCACCTCAAGATGAGATTTCCCATGATTTTATATCAGTAAGAGCCCTGAGAGAAGATCAGGTAGATAGGTTAGGAGTGGAAGTTGTGTGAGCAATGGAGCGGACTAATACTAATAGCTCGAGGACTTATCCTAGATTAGTTACTAAGGGTGTAAAATCCACTTGAGAAATAGGGAATGGGAGTAGTGTTCGATGAACACCAGACTATTTATCTTTTTTCCAAGGATTTAGCCCGAGTACAATTTTATTGAGAGCACAGAATGTTTAGTTTATGCTTGAAACGATTTGAGAGCGTTATTCAATTTTGAGTGGACGAAATATCCAGTGGATGTTTTAGCTTGGGAGATAGAGGAAGCGAAGCTTTCGACCGAGTCCATTCATATAGTTAAGTGACGATAGCCTAGGAGATACACCTGTACCCATGCCGAACACAGCAGTTAAGCCCTAGAACGCCGGAAGTAGTTGGGGGTTGCCCCCTGTGAGATAAGGTAGTCGCTTAGCAAAGGGGAGTTTAGCTTAGTTGAAATGGAGAGGGAATCGACATTTCAATCGGTGGATAAGAGAAACGAAGTTTCTCACCGTTGGCTGAGCTAAACTCCATCCCAAGGGAGTTTAGCTCAGCTGGGAGAGCATCTGCCTTACAAGCAGAGGGTCAGCGGTTCGATCCCGTTAACTCCCATCATTCTAGAAAGAATAGGTCCCGTAGTGTAGCGGTTATCACGTCGCCCTGTCACGGCGAAGATCGCGGGTTCGATTCCCGTCGGGACCGTTTTAGTGTATAGAGATACATTAGAGAGACTCGTTAGCTCAGTTGGTAGAGCATTTGACTTTTAATCAAAGGGTCACTGGTTCGAGCCCAGTACGGGTCATAGTCACAGGCGGGTGTGGCGGAATTGGCAGACGCACCAGATTTAGGATCTGGCGCTTAACGGCGTGGGGGTTCAAGTCCCTTCACCCGCATAGAAGATAAGCCGGCTTAGCTCAGTTGGTAGAGCATCTGATTTGTAATCAGAGGGTCGCGTGTTCAAGTCATGTAGCCGGCATAAGAAGAAAAGGATGCGAACGTAGTTCAGTGGTAGAACATCACCTTGCCAAGGTGGGGGTCGCGGGTTCGAACCCCGTCGTTCGCTTGAGGTAGCCGGGGTGGCGGAACTGGCAGACGCACAGGACTTAAAATCCTGCGATTGGAAGCAATCGTACCGGTTCGATTCCGGTCCTCGGCATAGGAAAGAGCACCCTTAGCTCAACTGGATAGAGTACCTGACTACGAATCAGGCGGTTAGAGGTTCGACTCCTCTAGGGTGCATAGGGAAGAAGTCTGAGGGCTTCGGTTTTTCTACCTAT
>NZ_JANS01000017.1:0-50150 GCF_000524255.1 Streptococcus sp. AS20
GTGCATAGGGAAGAAGTCTGAGGGCTTCGGTTTTTCTACCTATACGGGAAGTAGCTCAGCTTGGTAGAGTACTTGGTTTGGGACCAAGGTGTCGCAGGTTCGAATCCTGTCTTCCCGATATTTTATTCGATATTAGCTTAAATAAATGTTAGTTTTTAACATCTGGAGAGAATAAGTTTATTCTCTCCTTTTTTCGACTTAATATAAATTGTAGTATTGAAAGCGGGAGAAGTATTTTGCTTTTCTCTTTTATATGTAAATGCTACTGGCTTATTTATTATCAACTTCTTGAATCATATGTTACATTCTGGAGAGGTGTGAAATTTTATAAATATTAGGTTAGAAATTATTATGTTTTGCTGGTAATGTTATTTTCTAATATTTGAGATTTGTATTAACTCAAAATAGTTATTTTATATTTAGTCATTTGCTAAGATGGGCGAATAACTATAGATAGTATTTATTGATGTGATAAAAAAATAGATATGGATAAGAAATTTAATTTGTGTTATGATAGAAGTGTGATGAAGGAGAGAAGATGTATAATAATTTACTTGTACTACAATCAGATTTCGGTTTGGTAGATGGGGCTGTATCGGCGATGGTCGGTGTGGCGTTAGAAGAATCTCCAACTTTAAAAATACATCATTTGACCCATGATATTACGCCTTACAATATTTTTGAGGGAAGTTATCGTTTGTTTCAAACGGTGAATTATTGGCCGGAGGGAACAACTTTTGTATCAGTTGTGGATCCGGGTGTTGGCTCTAAGCGCAAAAGTGTGGTTGCCAAAACTGTACAAAATCAGTATATTGTCACGCCAAATAATGGGACACTTTCTTTTATCAAGAAACATGTGGGAATTGTTGCGATTCGTGAGATTTCGGAGGTGGAAAACCGACGAAAAAATACGGAGCATTCTTATACGTTTCATGGTCGGGATGTTTATGCTTATACAGGGGCAAAACTAGCTAGTGGACATATTACTTTTGAGGAGGTAGGACCTGAACTAGATACTGAGGATATCATGGAAATTCCTGTTGTGGAAACGACAATTGGGAATGATTTTGTTAGTGGGGCTATTGATATTTTAGATGTTCGTTTTGGGTCACTGTGGACTTCTATTAGGCGTGAGGAATTTTATACTCTAAGTCCTGAATTTGGTGATCGGTTTGAGGTCACGATTTACAATAATGATATGCTGGTCTATCAGAATCAGGTGACTTATGGGAAATCTTTTGCGGATGTCCGGATTGGTCAGCCAATTTTGTATATCAATTCTCTTTATCGTGTTGGTCTGGCTATCAATCAAGGTTCTTTTGCAAAAGCCTATAATGTAGGAGTCGGAGCGCAATGGAGTATTGAAATCAAACGGATTGAAAAATAATAAAGGAGGTTGTTATGAAAAATAATTCAATAAGAAGTGTTGTCGCAACGGGGATTGGAGCAGCTCTCTTTGTTGTTATTGGGATGATTAGTATTCCAACACCTGTTCCAAATACTAGTATTCAATTGCAGTATGCTTTGCAAGCCTTGTTTAGTGTAATTTTCGGACCTGTCGTTGGATTTTTGACGGGCTTTGTCGGTCATGCACTAAAGGATTCATTGCAATATGGGAATCCTTGGTGGTCATGGGTCATTGCCAGTGGTTTGTTTGGTTTGATTGTTGGGCTATTTCGAAAACGGATTCGTGCTACGCAAGGGACTTTTGAGGTAAAAGATATTATATCTTTTAATGTGATTCAAGTATTAGCTAATGCTATAGTATGGGTTGTTATTGCCCCATTAGGGGATATTTTGATTTACAATGAGCCTGTCAATAAGGTTTTGGTACAAGGTGTTGTTGCAACGATTTCTAATGGCTTAACTGTTGCTATTGCGGGAACAGTGCTGTTGCTGGCTTATGCTCGTACACAAACCAAATCGGGAAGTTTGAAAAAGGATTAGTTATATTTGAGGGCTCAGAAAGAATAATCTGAGCTTTTTTATTTTAAATTTTTTCTAAGGCCATAAAAATGCACAAAATGTTATTTATATATTGCATTTTATAAAATATATTGTGTAATAGTAATGAGGAAGGAATTGAAATTTATGAAAAATGATAAAAAACCAGTAGGAGCAGCTTACATGATATGTCTGTTGCTAGGAATAACTTTTTTATTAGTAGGATTGAGTCAGAAAAATCGGACGTTCATAGTTCTGGGTTTTAGTAATATAATTTTGGGTTTCACCTTGTACGCGACAAAGAAAAAAAGTGATTTTAGTCAAGAGGATAAAGAGAATGGCGAAAAACCTTAAATTAAAAATGGCTCGGGTTGAGCATGATTTGACCCAAGGAGATTTGGCAGACGCGATTGGTGTGACACGGCAAACAATTGGTTTGATCGAAGCAGGGAAATACAATCCTAGCTTGAGTCTTTGTATTGCAATTTGCAAACGATTGGACAAAACATTGGATCAATTATTTTGGGAGGAAAATAAAAATGAAAATTAAAAAGAAACGAGTCTTTCAAGATGAGCGAACGATACAGATGGAACAAAAATTAGGTAATGAGATTGCTTTTTTAGCGGTTATCTTGTTGTTGACATCTATCTTTATTAAAATGACATTTTTACATCTATCAATTGCAGCGTATCTACCGGAAATTGTGATAATAGTAGGAATGGAGCTTTATGCGCTTATTCGTTCTTGGAAGCTTGGTTTGGCAATTCGTCAGTATGATTCAGAAAAAGGATTGAAAAGTCGTTTAGTAAACGGATTTAAGGTGGCATTCATTATTTTATCTGCTTCTTTTGTTGGCAAGTTCTCTAAAATACAGCTATATTTGAATCAGCACTCAATTTTAAAATTTTTAGTTATTCTAGTGACGATTGCTTTGGTTTCTTGTCTTTTGGATAGAGGAGTTGATTGGTTGAATATCAAACGCCAGAGACAATTGGAAAAAGAATTAGAAGAATAGCAAAGGAGAGCAGATGAAATTCATAAAACGTCAGATTTTGGATGAGCGAGAAGAGCAACTGGTCAATAAGGCTGGGACGGAAGCATTTAGTTTGCTGATGATTAGTAATTTTATCTTTTATATTGGAAGTGTCTTTGTCCATTCAGGGGAAATCTATGCGCAGTTATTCTTGGTTAATCATGCTATGTATCAGAACAATCCGTTGCATGCCAAGTTTTTATTGGCTATCCCAATTACATTTTTGCTGTATCTCCCTATCATTCTGGTGTTTAATCTGCTATTAGAAGTTGTTGGAAAATGGCAGAAAAGGCGATTTGAGAAATATTTATCGGAATTAGAAGATGAAGCCTGAGAGGAGGTTTGTCATGAACAAAATAAAGGATTATTTTGATGGCGAAAAGGACGAGCGTATTCGGCAAGGGGCATATATGGCTGAAGCCCTATGCGTTTCGAGTTTTACTTGTCATTTTAAGCTTTGGAATTACTATCAAGTTTTTCCTGTTTCACTTTTCAATAGAATCTTATGTGGATGAATTGCTAGCTATTCTGATTAGCGGCAGAATTTACTTCTTTGTGATGAGGAAAGAAAAAATTGTTGAAAAGAAGAAGCTAGGAATACTCATGACTTTATTCCAAGCATTCTGTTTGACAGTTTTGAGTGGTTATTATCACTATCATTTTGGTGTATTGCATGATAAAACTCGTCCGACAAATGATTTTATTCTGTTTCTATTTGGCAATTTTATCATGTATTTGGTTGCGCTAGGAATACTTAATTGGCTTTTAAATACATACAATCAATCCTGTCAACATAAGATTGACAAGGAAATGGATGATTCTGAATGATAGAAGAGCAGAATGCCTTATATGGCTAAGGAGGTTGGGCTACCCAGCCTCTTTTTGATAAAAGTGAACTACTTTTTGGGTAATCCGTCTGCCCCTCGGCCAGAGCAAACTAGTTTCGGTTCATGTTGTCCGAGGCTCGGATGAAGAAAACTGCTTTTGGTTCATATCGTCCGAGGCTCAGATGGAGCAACCTACTTTTGGTTCATATCATCCGAGGCTCGGCCAGAAGAAAGAAGTTCTTGTTCGTCCTGTCGCTCTAGTCGGCAGTCTTAACGAGTTTTGATTTGCTTTGTCGACTGGGTCGCTAATCTTAACAAGTTTTGGTTTGTTTTGTCGACTGAGACGCCAATCTCAACGAGTTTTAGTTTACTTCGTCGACAAGGTCGACCATTTTAATCATTGTCACATTTTCTCATTAACCAAGTAGGGTCGGCAAGAAGCTGAACTCTTTTTGTTTGGTTAGATTCTTTTACACTTAGGGAGAGTTTTAAGGAACTTCAAAATTGATTTTCATCTTATTTTCTTTTGTGCTACAATAGAATGAGTATATATGGAAGGAGCAGTGGATGATTTTAGAGGAATTTGATAACAATCGCAGAGCGATTATCAATCCAGAAGATTTGATTGAGGCGTTGCCAGATTTTCCTGAGACAGTAGTATCTTGTTTTGCTCATGCAACTTTTGAACGCATGTTGGCTGATTTTCAGCATGATCTGTTGACCTCTACCTCTATGGCAAATATTGAGATTCCAATTTACAGGATTGTTGTAAAAGGTACACCGATTGCTCTATTTAATGCACCGGTTGGTGCATCAGCTTGTGTCGCTATTCTAGAAGATTTGATTGCCTTCGGGATGAAAAAATTGGTCTTATTTGGAACATGTGGTGTTTTAGATGAAGCTATTAAGGAAACGTCCATCATTGTACCTCAGATGGCTATTCGTGATGAAGGAACTAGTTACCATTATCTGCCAGCTTCTGATGAGATAGAAGTGAATGTAGGCTTGCAAGATTTTCTGATTTCCTTTTTAGATGAGAATGGGATTTCTCACTCCGTTGGTAAAGTTTGGACAACGGATGGCATTTATCGAGAGACCGCAGAAAAATTGTATAAGCGTAAAGAAGCAGGAGCCATTTGTGTAGATATGGAATGTTCAGCAGTTGCAGCCTTAGCCGCTTTTCGTAATATTCCCATCTGCCACTTCTTTTATGCGGCGGATCATTTGTCCGAGGAAAATTGGGATATGCGTAATCTGTCGATCATGCAGATTTAGATGAAAAAGACAAAGTAGCTAACTTAGCAATACAAATTGCTCTTGCTTTATAAAGAAGAATGTGATGGAAAAACCAATTATTCAATTTGAAAATTTTAGTTTTCAGTATCAAGTACAGACAGAACCAACATTAAAAAATGTTGATTTGACAATTTATGAGGGGGAAAAAGTCCTGATTGTGGGGCCTTCTGGTTGTGGTAAATCGACGCTTGGCCAGTGCTTGAATGGAATTATCCCCAATATTTATCATGGAGCAATGACAGGAAGTTTATTGATTCAAGGAAAGTCTGTCTTTGATAGGAGCGTCTATGAACTGTCAAATCTCGTGAGTACAGTTTTGCAGGATACAGACGGTCAGTTTATCGGGTTGAGCGTTGCAGAAGATTTAGCATTTGCTTTGGAAAACGACATGGTGGATTTGCCAACGATGAGAGATAGGGTACATTTGTGGGCTGAGAAATTGGAGCTACTGTCGCTCTTACATCAGCGTCCTCAAGATTTGTCTGGTGGGCAGAAACAGCGGGTCAGTTTAGCCGGGGTGTTGATTGATGAAAGTCCGATTTTATTGTTCGATGAGCCTTTGGCAAACCTAGATCCTAAATCAGGGCAGGATACAATTGAGCTGATTGACCAAATTCATGCGGAAGCAGGAACGACGACGATCATCATTGAACATCGTTTGGAAGATGTGCTTTATCGAGCGATTGATCGAATTGTGCTCATCAATGATGGCCGAATTTTGTTTAATGGTAGTCCAGATGATTTGTTGCATACGGATTTACTAGCTGCCAATGGTATTCGTGAACCTCTTTATCTTACAACGCTGCGCCAGCTTGGCTTTCATGTGAAAGATGCTACACAGTTGGCAACTTTAGATCAGATAGACGCATCTTCTATTCAATTTTTGGGAGAGTTGGTTCCTATTCAAAAACCACAGGTGCAAGATTACTTGCTAGAATTGAAAAACGTTCAATTTGCTTATGGGGAGAAAAAAGTTTTAAAGGATATTCATCTAGCAATCTCTAGAGGGGAAAAGATTGCGATCGTTGGAAAAAATGGTGCAGGAAAATCCACGTTAGCAAAAGCGCTTTGTCAATTCATTGAAACGGAAGGAAGCTATACTTGGCAGGGAAAAGACATCAAAAATGACTCTATCAAGGAGCGGGCAGAGCGGATTGGTTATGTGTTACAAAATCCAAATCAGATGATTTCAACAACCATGATTTTTGATGAAGTTGCCTTGGGATTGAAGCTACGTGGCGTTGCAGAAGAAGAAATAAAAAAGCGAGTCTTAACTGTACTAAAAACTTGTGGTCTATATGAATTTCGACATTGGCCTATTTCTGCTTTGTCCTTTGGGCAAAAAAAGCGTGTGACCATTGCTTCCATTTTAGTGTTAAATCCAGAGATTATTCTTTTGGATGAGCCAACAGCTGGGCAAGACCAACATAATTATACAGAAATCATGAATTTTTTGGACGAGTTGAATCAAAAAGGCCACACTATTGTGATGATTACACACGATATGCAATTAATGCTGGATTATTCTGAACGTGCGATTGTCATGCTGGATGGACATATCTTAGCAGATAAAGCCCCTGCAGAAGTTCTGACAGATAAGAAGTTGATTCAGGCGGCAAATCTGAAAGAAACATCAATTTTTTCTTTGGCTGAAAAACTAGAAGTAGATCCGCTAGCTTTGACTGAATTTTACATGCGAGAAAGGGAAAAAAGTCATGCTTAATCAACAAAAACTAATCGGTTACCATGCGGGTACGACCTTTCTTCATCGCTTATCGGGTGCTAGTAAATTGTTGTTTTTCATTTTAGTATCAACTGCAGCAATGATTAGCTATGATACACGTTTATTATTGGTCATTGCGGTTGGATCGCTCTTTTTATTCAAAGTGTCTCATATCCATTTTAAGGATGTATCATTTATTTTGATCTTTGCTGGTCTTTTTGCTGCTTTGAATCTCATCATGGTCTACCTGTTTGCACCTCAGTATGGAGTAGAGATTTATGGAGAACAGACAGTTTGGCTAAGTGGATTAGGTAGTTACACTGTAACAGCACAGGAGATATTTTATCTATTTAATTTATTTTTGAAATATCTCTGCACCATCCCTTTGGCGGTTATTTTTCTGATGACAACTCATCCAAGTCAGTTTGCCTCTAGCATGAATCAAATCGGAATACCCTATAAAATAGCTTATTCTGTCAGCTTAACGCTGCGATATATTCCGGATTTGCAAGAGGAGTTTTACTTGATTAGAATGTCCCAAGAAGCGCGTGGATTAGAATTGTCAAAAAAAGCAAAGTTCAGTCAGCGAATCAAAGGCAATTTGCAAATTATTGTTCCCTTGATTTTTAGTTCGCTGGAACGGATTGATACGATTGCGACAGCTATGGAATTGCGGCGTTTTGGCAAAAATAAAAAACGGACATGGTACACTTATCAGGCTTTTCAGAGGTTGGATATTGAAGTAATTGTACTGGCTGGTTTATTTTTATTATTCAGTCTATTACTCTTTATCGTGAATCACGGTCGATTTTACAATCCTTGGTTATAAATAAGAATGAAAATACATATAGGAGGAAGAAAATGATTGCATTGGTAACAGGAGCTTCGGCTGGTTTTGGACAAGCTATTTGTCGCCGTTTGGTGGCAGAAGGCCATCAAGTGATTGGTGCAGCAAGAAGATCAGAAAAATTAGCGCAACTTCAGCAGGAATTGGGCTTTGCAAACTTTTATCCACTTCAAATGGATGTATCGGATGTGAAAAGTGTAGATCAGGCTTTAGAAAATTTGCCAGAGGCTTGGCAAAAGATTGATATTTTGGTCAATAATGCAGGTTTGGCATTGGGTTTAGATAAGGCTTATGAAGCAGATATGCAAGATTGGCTGACAATGATTCAGACTAATGTTGTTGGTTTGGTTTATCTAACACGCCAGATTATACCACAAATGGTAGAGCGGGATAGTGGGCTTATTATCAACCTTGGTTCAACTGCTGGGACAGTCCCTTATCCGGGAGCTAATGTGTATGGAGCTAGTAAAGCATTCGTAAAACAGTTTTCTCTGAATTTACGTGCTGATTTGGCTGGACATCATATTCGTGTGACCAATATTGAACCCGGTCTTTGTGAAGGCACAGAATTTTCAACTGTTCGGTTTAAGGGAGATAAGCAACGATCTGAAAAATTGTATGAAGGAGCTCATGCTATTCAGCCAGTAGATATTGCCGATACTGTTGCTTGGATTGTTGGGCAGCCTCCTCATGTCAATATTAACCGAATTGAGCTCATGCCTGTTTCACAAACATTTGGTCCACAACCCGTTTTTCGAGAAGAATAGATAGATGGGGAATAAATGATGGAAATAAATCTTTTATTCTCAATTGATGATCACTATATAGAGCCGTTTAAAACGACCTTGTATTCAGTGTATCAGAATACACCGTCAGCTTTGCTGCATGTGTTTGTCTTGCAGAAACAATTGTTAAAAAAGCATGCAGAGATTGAGAGCTTTTGTGAGGCATTAGGAATCGTTTATGATCCAGTTGTGATTGGTGAAAGAGCTTTTGAAGATGCTCCAATCGCTGATCGGTATCCAGAGACAATTTACTATCGTTTATTGGCTTATGAATATCTCCCTAAGGATTTAGACAAAATTCTATATTTGGACGCCGATATTTTATGTTTGAATGATATTTGTTCACTTTATGAAATAGAGTTAGGCGCTTCTTTATATGCTGCAGCTAGTCATGGTTCAGATACTAACATGACAGATTTAGTCAATAAGCTACGCTTACAAAATTTTGAGGCAGAAAGTTACTATAATTCAGGAGTTTTACTCATGAATTTGACAGCAATTCGACAAAAAGTGAAGCGTGACGCTATTTTAGATTATATTGCTCAAAATCGTTTTAAACTTTTTTTACCAGACCAAGATGTACTAAATGCTTTGTACGGGCATTTGACACTCCAGATTCCAGATGAATTATATAATTACGATGTACGCTATAATGTTCTTTATTACGCTAGAAGTAAGGGAGAGTGGGATTTAGACTGGGTCATAAAACATACTGTCTTTCTTCACTTTTGTGGCCGAGATAAGCCTTGGCGGAAAGACTACCACGGCCGCTATGCTGCCCTTTATAAGCATGTCCAGCATTGCTGTAGAAAAGTGGGCTAAATTGGAGATAATAAAGAAACCAAGCAGTTTTAAAGTGCTTGGTGTTTCGTTTTATAAGGGGCGTTTATTAGGAATTCCTGCTTTGCGAGGGTATTTATTGGGAGTTTCTTTTTTCTTATCAACAATAGTGATATAGCGTGGGTCGCCATTTGGAAGTTGATAGCTACTATTTTCTTTGACTTTGCTAAATAGAAGTTTGAGAGCATCGTTAGCCTCCGTTAATTCCTCAGGGGCATTAGTAGCTTTGAGTGCTAAAAGACGTCCACCAACTTTCAGAAAAGGAATGGTTAGTTCGGCTAAGATTTGCATACGGGCAACGGCGCGCGCAGTTACAATATCAAATTGGGCGCGGAAGTCTTTATCTTGAGCAAAATCTTCTGCCCGACCATGATAGAAATGAACTTTTTCCAAATCTAATTCGTCAGCCAAATGATTTAAAAATAGAATGCGCTTGTTTAGAGAATCAATAACCGTCACATCTAACGCTGGATAGAGGATTTTCATAGGGAGGCTAGGAAAACCTGCCCCAGCTCCAATATCCAATAGTTTGATATTTTGGTTTTTAATCCATCCCTGCAAAATGGGTGCAATGGAGTCATAGAAATGCTTGAGATATACTTCTTTTTTTTCAGTGATAGCTGTCAGATTGATTTTTTTATTCCATTCAACGAGCAGTTCAAAATAGCGTTCAAACTGCATCTGTTGTCGGTCCGTGAGTTCAATCTGTTGCTGTTTTAAAAGTTGATAAAATTCTTCGGGTGTCATCATTTGTCCTTACTTGTATCTTCTTGCCTCTATTATACCAAATAATCAGAAGAGAATCTTTAAAATTTCTTTTTTGAAGAAGTTAAAATGTTTATTATTTTCATTTTTCTGGTATAATATCTATAATAAATTAAAAGGAGAATGACTATGTGGATAATTATTTTAGCTATTGTAGTGGTACTAGTGCTGTTTGTAATTGCTAGTTACAATGGTCTTGTCAAAAGTCGCATGCAAACCAAAGAAGCATGGAGTCAGATTGATGTTCAATTGAAACGTCGAAATGACTTGTTGCCAAATTTGATTGAAACGGTCAAAGGGTATGCCAAATATGAAGCATCAACGTTTGAAAAAGTAACAGAACTGCGTCGGCAGGTGGCTGCTGCAACAACTCCAGCAGAAGCTATGAAAGCAAGTGATGCCTTGACGCGTCAGATCTCAGGAATTTTTGCTGTTGCAGAAAATTACCCAGAATTACAAGCAAGTACAAATTTTGTAAAATTGCAAGAAGAATTAACTAATACTGAAAATAAAATTTCGTATTCTCGTCAACTTTATAATAGCGTAACAAGCAATTATAATGTGAAGCTAGAAACATTTCCAAGTAATATTGTCGCTGGAATGTTCAGTTTTAAGCCAGCAGATTTCTTGGCTGTTCCAGAGGAAGAAAAATCCGTACCAAAAGTTGATTTTAGCGGTTTAGGAGACTAATATGCTCTTTGATCAAATTGCTAGTAATAAAAGACGAACGTGGATTCTCTTGATTGCATTTTTTGCTCTCTTAGCGATTATTGGTGCTGCAGTTGGCTATTTGTGGTTCGATTCGATTCTTGGCGGAGTGCTGATTGCCTTTATCATTGGAGGGATTTATGCTTTTAGCATGATTTTTCAGTCTACTGAGGTTGTCATGTCCATGAATGGTGCTCGACAAGTCACGGAAGCTGAGGTTCCTGATCTTTATCATGTGGTAGAAGATATGGCAATGGTAGCCCAAGTTCCTATGCCACGAGTGTATATTGTTGAAGACTCATCACCCAATGCTTTTGCAACAGGCTCAAAACCTGAAAATGCGTCAGTAGCAGCGACAACAGGTCTGTTGAATATGATGAATCGTGAAGAATTGGAAGCTGTTATTGGACACGAAGTGAGTCACATTCGGAATTATGATATTCGAATTTCAACGATTGCAGTAGTGCTTGCTAGTGCGGTAACGATGTTATCGAGCTTGGCAGGGCGTATGATGTGGTTTGGTGGGAGTGGTCGCAGACGTGATAGCCGAGATAATGATAATGGTTTGGGCGTTCTAATGTTGATTTTATCGCTCGTTGCGATTATATTAGCTCCTTTAGCAGCAACGTTGGTTCAATTAGCCATTTCTCGTCAGCGTGAATTTTTAGCGGATGCTTCAAGTGTAGAATTAACTCGCAATCCACAAGGGATGATTAATGCTCTCTTGAAATTAGAAAATAGCGATCCTATGCACCATAAAGTTGATGATGCTAGTGCAGCTCTCTATATTAATGATCCGAAAAAAGAAGGTGGCTTGCAAAAATTATTTTACACCCACCCACCGATTTCTGAACGGGTTGATCGTTTAAGAAAAATGTAAAAAGATTGAGATAGATTCCTATGATTGTGTTGCAATCATGACTGTCTATCCCGATCTTTTTTGCTGTTTTACAATATAAGTGAAAGCAATCTAGTTTTATTCCTATCTTTTCTTAATGAGAGTAGGAGGGATATGATACCGCATCCTGTAAACACCATCCAGGTGATTTTCATATTCCAAATAGCTAGACTGGTAAAAATCATCGTTCCTAGTGGAATAGAGAACGAAAAGAGCAAACTAAGAAAACTAGAAGTTTGAGCTAAAACATCTGAAGGCAGTTTGCTGAGAAGCAGGCTGTTAATTTTAGGATTGACCTTCCCAGCAATATACATCATAAAGAAAATAACAAGTAATCCTAGAAAAACAGGTAAATGATAGAAATTGATAATCCCTAAAATAGGAATTGTTAGAGAAGACCAAAGAGCTAATTTATTGATCGATAATTTGCTAAAATAATCATTTGGGGTAAGACTAGCAGAAATAACTCCTAAAATAAACGTCGTTTCAAAGATTAGTAAAGATTGGCTGAAAGAGAGACCAAATAAAGGATGATCCAATAAATACAAATTATAAAGAGCCATAATAGAGCCACCTAGCGCATTAAGGATGAGCACCTGTAATAGTAATTTGAAAAAATTAGTAGAACTATCTTGCTCAAAAATTAATTTAGAGCCTTGATACATCTGTTTGAATTGCTGCTTTAGCGGAATCGTCTTTATTTGTTCACGTTGAACGATTTCGTGGGTCAAACGGTGACGGACAAAATAGAGTGTTGTAGAAGATAGTAGGAAAGACAGGGCATTGATAAGAGCGACTAGAGTGAAGTTTTGATTGCTAACAGTTAATAGCCAAACACCAAGAGCTTGTCCAGCAAGATTGGATAGATAGGTGAGGAGTTGTGTGAAAGAAAAAGCTTCCATCATATCTACATCAGCAATATTCTTTTTCAAAATAGGCATTTGTAGTCCACTGCGATAGTCGCTGATAGTATCTGAAAGGATATTGATGAGACAAACGGTTGAAAAGGCAATATAGGTACTAGACTTTGTCAAAATAGCTACCGCAGTAAAGACGAAAGCTTGTACATAACCCATATGAATGAGCCAGCGAGCTTTCTGAATCGTTTTATCCGCTTGCATACCGATAAATATCGTAAAAAATGTTGGAATAAGAACGATAAAATTTGCAATTCCCACAGCAAACTTTGGATGTGGCAGACTAGAAGCAAAAACAACAAAAACAATATTATAAATGGAAGAACCTAGAATATTGAACATGCGTGACAAGCTGATAAAAGCGAATACTTTATTTTTGAAGA
Organism: Streptococcus sp. AS20; assembly: GCF_000524255.1. NCBI lineage: Bacteria > Bacillati > Bacillota > Bacilli > Lactobacillales > Streptococcaceae > Streptococcus > Streptococcus sp. AS20. Next base: position 12,968 of record NZ_JANS01000017.1, read on the forward strand.
TGAGTTTCATCCTAATCTCCTTTTTATTTGTTGCAATGATTATAGCAGGAACGAGCCTGATTTCAAGGCATTTTCTGTAAGTGGTAATAAAGTATAAGTAAGTGAATGGTATAGTAAAGTAACTTGCAAGTGAACTTTATGTCTTTTTTCAAAAATGGTATAATAAAACTAGAAATCTAAATACAAACGAGGAAATCATGTTACATATTCAAGAAATTCGTAAAAATCCAGATGGTCTTACTTTTGAGCAAGATTTTGATTTGACACAAGAATTACAAATGCGCAATCCAGAAATTTTGAATGTCGCAGACATTGTTGCAAGTGGAAAGGTGCAGTATGAGGATGGCCTTTACTTTTTAGATTATGATTTGTCTTATACCATTACACTAGCGTCCAGTCGTAGCATGGAACCGGTAGATCAAAAAGAAAACTACTTGGTGAATGAGGTTTTCTCTGATGCACATAGTGGGAAAATGGATCAAGATTTGATAGCTGATGATTTGGTGTTGCCGATTGAAAATGAAGTAATCAATCTAGCCGAAAGTGTGGCAGATAATATTTTATTGCATATTCCACTTAAAGTGTTGACGTCCGAGGAGAAAGCGAGTGACTGCATGCCTTCAGGAAATGATTGGCAGGTCATGACTGAAGAAGAGTATCAAAAAAGTAAACAAGCGCAAAAAGAGAAGAATAGTCCGTTCGCCAGTTTGCAAGGCTTATTTGATGAAGAGTGACCCCCTCTTTAACATTGGTTTTTAGCAACAAATCCTTTCTTTTCCTGCTTAAAAATGATAAAATAAGACAAACAAAAAAGAGGAGTGCAAAATGACAAAAGCGAATTTTGGTGTTGTTGGTATGGCTGTTATGGGGCGTAACCTCGCCCTTAATATTGAATCTCGTGGCTATACAGTGGCAATTTACAACCGATCAGCGAATAAAACAGAGGATGTGATTGCATCTCATCCTGAAAAAAACTTTGTTCCAAGTTACGATGTGGAAAGTTTTGTGAATTCTATTGAAAAACCACGTCGGATCATGCTCATGGTTAAAGCTGGGCCAGGGACAGACGCAACGATTCAGGCATTGTTACCGTTTCTTGATAAGGGAGATATCTTGATTGACGGTGGAAATACGTTCTATAAAGATACTATTCGTCGTTCAGAAGAATTGGCAAATTCTGGAATCAATTTTATCGGGACAGGTGTATCTGGTGGTGAAAAAGGTGCGCTTGAAGGTCCATCTATCATGCCTGGTGGACAAAAAGAAGCCTATGAATTGGTAGCAGATGTATTGGAAGAAATTTCAGCGAAAGCGCCAGAGGATGGGGCACCATGTGTAACTTATATCGGACCAAATGGTGCAGGTCATTATGTAAAAATGGTCCACAATGGGATTGAGTATGGCGATATGCAATTGATTGCAGAAAGTTATGATTTAATGCAGCACTTGCTTGGATTTTCAGCAGCAGAAATGGCTGAAATCTTTACTGAATGGAATAAGGGTGAGTTGGATAGCTATCTGATTGAAATCACTGCTGATATTTTGACACGTAAAGATGATGAAGGACAAGATGGACCAATCGTTGATTACATTTTGGATGCAGCTGGAAATAAAGGAACGGGTAAATGGACGAGCCAATCAGCTCTTGATTTTGGTGTTCCACTTCCACTTATTACGGAGTCTGTTTTTGCACGTTATATTTCTGCTTATAAAGAAGAACGTGTTCAAGCTAGCAAAGTTCTTCCAAAACCTACTGCTATTAAATTTGATGGGGATAAGGCTGAATTAATTGAAAAAATTCGCCAAGCTCTATACTTCTCGAAAATCATGTCTTATGCACAAGGTTTTTCACAATTGCGTGTCGCATCTAAAGAGCAGGCTTGGAATCTTCCATTTGGTGAAATTGCTTCTATTTGGCGTGCTGGATGTATCATCCGTGCTCGTTTCTTGCAAAAAATTACAGATGCATATGGCCGTAATGCAGATCTTGCAAACCTACTTCTTGATGAATACTTTATGGATGTTACTGCAAAATATCAACAAGCTGTTCGCGATGTAGTTGCTTTAGCTGTTCAGGCGGGTGTGCCAGTGCCAACTTTCTCTAGTGCGATTGCTTATTTTGATAGCTATCGTGCAGAAAACTTGCCAGCTAATTTGATTCAAGCGCAGCGCGATTACTTTGGGGCGCATACGTATGAACGCAAGGATAAAGAAGGCATTTACCACTATTCTTGGTATGATGAAAAATAGGATAAGCTATGGGGAAGCGGATTTTATTAGTTGAGAATGAAAAAAAATTAGCACAATTTATTAGCTTAGAGTTGCAAAATGAAGGTTATCGAGTGGATCTTCTTGAAACGGGAAAAGATGCTTTAGCATCTGCGAGAGCTAATCAATACGATTTATTCCTGTTGAATTTTATGCTTGAAGATATGACAGGAACGGAGTTTGCTGAGCAATTAAGTTTGATAAAGCCTGCTTCAGTCATTATTGTATTGGATAATCGTGATATTATTTTAAAATATACTGAGGAAATCCAACGTTTTGCTGTTAGTTATATGATAGAGCCTTTCATTGTGATGGACTTGGTCGAAAAAATTTCTGCTATTTTTCGTGGGCGTGATTTTATTGATCATCATTGTAGTCAGATGAAAGTTTCAACATCTTATCGGAATCTTCGCATTGACGTGCAAAATCATACTGTATATCGAGGGAATGAAATAATTTCCTTGACTAGAAGAGAGTATGATTTGTTAGCAACGCTGATGGGCAGTCATCAGGCTTTAAGCCGTGAACAGCTGTTAGAGCGCGTTTGGAAATACGAAGGAGCAGTCGAAACAAATGTTGTTGATGTCTATATTCGTTATCTTCGTAGTAAACTTGATATAGCAGGGCAGAAAAGTTACATAAAAACCGTGCGTGGTGTTGGCTATGCTATGCAAGAATAAACGTGAAGTGCAGGAAATATCGTTTTTCTGCACTTTTCTAATAGGGATGTTTTTTAATCTGTTATACTTTGCAAGTAAAAAATAGGGAAAGTTTTTAAAATATTATATAAAAACGCTTTACAAAATAGAAATATATGATATAATTAAAGAGTCAAATAAATGCAAACGTTTGCGGAAAGCGCTTGCGGAAAATTTTATAAGGAGATATGAATGATGAAAGAGACATTCAAAAACATATTCAGTTTCGAATTTTGGCAAAAATTCGGAAAAGCTCTGATGGTCGTTATTGCAGTAATGCCCGCGGCTGGTTTGATGATCAGTATTGGTAAGTCAATTCCAATGATCAATCCAAACGTAGCTGCTCTTGTTACAACAGGCGGTATTCTTGAGCAAATTGGTTGGGGAGTTATCGGAAACCTTCACATTTTATTTGCATTAGCTATTGGAGGTAGCTGGGCAAAGGAACGTGCTGGTGGTGCATTTGCGGCCGGACTTTCATTTATTTTAATTAACCGTATTACAGGGGTCTTTTTTGGAGTAACTTCAGACCTTCTTACAAAACAAGGAGCTACTGTAAAAACTGTCTTTGGTGGAACCATTAAGGTGGCTGATTATTTTGTAAGTGTACTTGAAGCTCCTGCTCTTAATATGGGGGTGTTTGTTGGTATCATTGCCGGTTTTGTTGGAGCAACTGCTTACAACAAATATTATAATTACCGTAAATTACCAGATGCGCTTTCATTCTTTAATGGTAAACGGTTTGTGCCATTCGTTGTTATTTTGCGTTCTACAATTGTGGCTTTGATTCTTGCAGTATTTTGGCCAGTTGTTCAAACTGGAATCAACAATTTTGGTATTTGGATTGCTAACTCTCAAAAGACAGCTCCAATTCTCGCACCATTCTTGTTTGGTACTTTAGAACGTCTTCTTTTACCATTTGGACTTCACCATATGTTGACAATTCCAATCAACTATACTCAATTAGGTGGGACATATGAAGTGTTGACAGGGGCTGCTAAAGGAACGACTGTATTTGGTCAAGATCCATTATGGTTGGCTTGGGTAACAGACCTTGTTAATCTAAAAGGTTCACACGCTGACCAATATCAACATCTTCTAAATAGTATTACTCCAGCTCGTTTTAAAGTTGGGCAAATGATTGGTTCATTTGGTATTTTGATGGGGGTTGCCTTTGCAATTTATCGAAATGTAGATGATGATAAGAAACATAAATACAAAGGGATGATGATTGCAACAGGACTTGCAACTTTCTTAACAGGTGTTACAGAACCAATCGAATACATGTTTATGTTTGTTGCAACACCTCTTTATTTGGTGTATGCTGTTGTGCAAGGGTTAGCCTTTGCTATGGCAGATATTGTTCACTTGCGTATGCACTCATTTGGTTCAATCGAATTTCTGACTCGTACTCCACTAGCCATCAATGCTGGTTTGGGTATGGATATTATTAATTTTGTTTGGGTAACAGTGCTCTTTGCAGTTGGAATGTATTTTATTGCCAACTTCATGATTAAGAAATTTAACTACGCAACTCCAGGACGTAACGGAAACTATGAAACAGCTGATGGAGAAGATAGTCCTTCGTCTGCCCCAGCTGGTGGCAAAGTAGCAGAAGCATCTCAAGCTGTGAATATTATCAATCTTCTTGGTGGACGTGCAAATATTGTTGATGTTGACGCATGTATGACACGTCTTCGTGTAACTGTTAAAGATGCAGAAAAAGTTGGTACAGAAGAGCAATGGAAAGCCGAAGGAGCTATGGGCTTGGTGATGAAAGGTCAAGGTGTTCAAGCAATTTACGGACCAAAAGCGGATGTTTTGAAATCTGACATTCAAGACTTACTTGACTCAGGCGAAGTGATTCCTGAAACTCTTCCGAGCCAAATGACAGCTTCACAAGCTGCCGAAGCGAGCTACAAAGGCGTGACAGAAGAAGTTGAGACAGTCGCAGACGGTGAAGTGATTGCGATTACAGATGTCAAAGATCCAGTCTTCTCTCAAAAAATGATGGGTGACGGATTTGCTGTTGAACCTGAAAATGGCAAGATTTACTCACCAGTAGCAGGTACGGTTAGCAGCATTTTCCCTACAAAGCACGCTCTCGGTCTCTTGACTGATAATGGTCTTGAAGTGCTTGTTCATATCGGACTTGATACAGTCAGTCTTGAAGGTAAACCATTTAAAGTGCATGTTGCAGAAGGACAAAAAGTTGCAGCAGGTGATCTTCTTGTGACAGCTGATTTAGAAGCTATCAAAGCAGCAGGTCGTGAAACTTCAACAGTTGTTGTCTTCACAAATGCACAAGCGATTAAATCTGTATCAGTTGAAACATTCGGCAAAGTAGCAGCGAAAACAGTTGTTGCTAAAGTAGAATTGTAGATAGAAAAGAGAAATCATGGCAAAATTCCTGACTTTAAATACTCATAGTTGGATGGAAGATGAGCAAGAAAAAAAGCTAGATCAACTAGCTGAGCGGATTCTTCAAGAAAAATATGATGTCATTTGCCTGCAGGAAGTCAATCAAGAAATGGAGTCTGAACAGGTTGTTCAGGCTCCGTTTTATCATGCGGTAGATGACGCCATTGCGATTCATAAGGATCATTTTGTATATTGTCTCGTGGAGAGATTGGTGGAGAAAGGTCTTATTTATCATTGGTCTTGGGCTTATAATCATATTGGATTTGATCGGTTTCATGAGGGAGTTGCTATTTTATCTTTAAATCCATTGAAAGCAAGTGAGTTGTTGGTTTCTGAGACCAACGATCCAACGGATTATCACACTAGAAAAGTACTTTTGGCGGAAATAGAAGTTGCTGGACGGCTTGTAACAGTGGCTTCCTGTCATCTTTCTTGGTGGGACAAAGGCTTCCAAGAAGAATGGGTACAAGTAGAAAAAGAATTGTTGCAGCGCGATATGCCTCTAGTATTGATGGGAGATTTTAACAATCCCGTCGGTTATGAGGGCTATCGGCACATTCTAAAAAGTCCGCTTGCTCTGCAAGACAGTCATGTTGTTGCGGCTACAGTCATTGGTACAGCAACAGTTGAAGGTGACATTGCTGGCTGGACTGGAAATAAGGATGCTCTGAAAATTGATTATATCTTTACAAGTAAAGATTTCAACATTGAAAAATCTGTTGTTGTCTTTGATGGCAAATCAACACCAATGATTAGTGACCATTTTGGATTAGAAGTAGAAGTGACATTTTAACAATCAAAAGCGAGAAGTTTTGAAATGAAATTTCTCGTTTTTTGATTGTCATCTTTTCGGAGTGAATGTTTTCTAAATAGATAGCTGAAATTTCACTATACTATGGGAATACCAATTTACTAGCTTTTGTTATTTCTTAAAACATGGTATAATGAAGTATTAAGAATTCAGGAGGGAAGCAGATGCGTTGTCCTAAGTGTGGTGGTAGTAAATCGAGTGTTATTGACAGTCGGCAGGCTGAAGATGGTAATACAATTCGTCGTCGTCGTGAATGTGAAGAGTGTCAATATCGTTTTACAACTTATGAACGTGTAGAAGAACGGACGCTCGTTGTCGTTAAAAAAGATGGCACGCGGGAACAATTTTCAAGAGATAAGATCTTTAATGGAATCATTCGTTCGGCGCAAAAACGTCCTGTTTCTAGTGATGAGATTGAGGCGATTGTTAGCAGAATTGAGCAAAAAGTGCGTAGCAATAATGAAAATGAGATTGCGAGTGAGTTTATCGGAGGTCTGGTAATGAAAGAATTAGCGGAATTAGATGAGATTACCTATGTTCGCTTTGCCAGTGTCTATCGTAGTTTTAAAGATGTGAGCGAGTTGGAAAACCTCTTGAAGCAGATTACAAAAACAGCTAAAAAGAAAAAGGAACAATAAATGAAACCCAATGATCAATTTTCTTTTGTGAAAAATAATCTGATCAGTCAGGATAGTACAAATTTAATTCGTCTGTATTTGCCGATTTTAGGGCTTGATGCGACCTCTATTTATCAATATTTGCTCGCTTTTTGGGATAATGGGAAATCATCTTATACTTTTGGACACATTTTGAATCATCTCAATCTGGGAATGAATGCCTTACAAAAGAGTTTAGAAATTTTGTCTGCTATGCGGTTAGTAGAGCTTTATCATGCGGAGAATTATTTTCAAGTTTATTTGCAGCCGACTTTATCTGCTGTTGACTTTTTAGCTAATCCTGTTTATAGACGTCTTTTGGAAAAGAAGATTGGTGAAGCTGCGGTAGAGGCTTTGTTACCTAGTCAACCAAGGGGTGAGAAGCAAGATGTGAAGCTGTCAGAGATTTTTCAAGTAGAAGAAACGAAGGTGGAGACACAAATAAAGCAGAATCATTTTGAGTTGGACTATTTTAAACAATTGATGGCACGTGAAAACTTGCGCTTTGATAATGAAAAAGAAGATTTGCTGGTACTCTTTGCCATTGCAGAGAAAAAAAATTGGACCTGGTATGAGACCTATTTGTTAGCTAAAAAAACAGCTGTCGGTCATGTGATTTCAACTAAGCGAATGAAGCAAAAATTACAGCAAAAAGTTTCAAATGAACTGTTTTCAACTCAAGAGCAAACGATTCTTCGAGAGGCTAAGAGTAAAACAGCTCTGCAATTTTTGGCGGAAATCAAGAAAGCTAAGCATGCAACGATTACACACGGAGAGCGTCAGTGCTTGACAGAAATGGCAAATTTGGGCTTGTTAGATGAAGTGATCAATGTAATTTTACTATTGACTTTTAATAAGGTAAATTCAGCCAACCTTAATGAAAAGTATGCTTTAAAAGTAGCAAATGATTTTTCCTATCAAAAAATCTTCTCAGCTGAAGAGGCTGTGGTGTATATTCGCGAACGTTATCAAACACAGCATAGCAAAAAAGCAGCGAAAGATTCTGATCCAAAGAGCAATGTTCCTGACTGGAGTAATCCTGACTATAAGAATGAAACAAGTGCTGAAAAGCAGGCTGAGCTAGAGGAGCAAAAGAGAAAACTTTTAGCGAAATTAGATCAAGGAGGTGACTAGATGGAACGTGTTGGACAAGCAATGTCACGTAGAAATGGTGCGCAGCAATTTGATTATGATAAATTGGTCGAGCAAATCATGGCTGATCCAGATGTGGCGGCTTTTATCCAGTCAGAAGGGATGACACCAGCTGAAATCAAACGAAGCATTTCTAAGTTTAATCAGTATATTTCTGAGCGAAATCGTTTTTTACTAGGCGATAAGGCTTATATTGCTAAGGGATATAAGCCAATTTTAGTGAAAAATGAGGGATATGCTGACGTTTCTTATGAAGAAACTCCAGAGCTAGTTGAAGCACAGAAGCAAGCAGCTATCAATGCGCGCTTAAACCTGATTAGTCTTCCGGCTAGTCTCAAGGAAGCTAGTTTGGCAAAAGTGGATTTAGACGATGTTGGTCGTTACAAGGCTTTTGAGTTGCTGACGAATTTTGTGGCAGATTATCCAAACTATAAAAAAGCGATTTACCTTTATGGTGATTTTGGCGTGGGTAAAAGTTACATGATGGCTGCCTTAGCACATGATTTGTCGGAAAAACGCAGTGTTTCCACGACGTTGCTTCATTATCCTAGTTTTGTGTTGGATGTAAAGAATGCCATTTCTTCCGGTTTGGTGAAGGAAAAGATTGATGAAGTAAAAGTAGCACAAGTCTTGATTTTGGATGATATTGGTGCGGAGCAATCAAGTCCTTGGATGCGAGATGAGATTTTGCAGGTTATTTTGCAGCATCGGATGCAGGAAAATTTGCCAACTTTCTTTACATCAAATTTTAATTTTGCGGATTTGGAACGCCATTTTGCTACATCCAAAAACGGAGATGAAACTTGGCAGGCTCGTCGGGTCATGGAAAGAATAAAATTCTTAGCAGAGGAAGTGCGTCTGGAAGGAGAAAATCGCCGGTGAATGAAATAGTTCATTGTTAGATGAGAAGTTACTTTATGTAGATCAGTTGACTAGTGAATAAATAAGAAAGAGGAAAATATGGCTTTACCAACCATTGCCATTGTCGGTCGTCCCAACGTTGGCAAATCAACACTTTTTAATCGGATTGCCGGGGAACGGATTTCTATTGTTGAGGATGTTGAAGGGGTCACTCGTGACCGTATTTACGCGACGGCTGAATGGCTGAATCGCAAGTTTAGCATGATTGATACAGGTGGTATTAATGATGTGGATGCTCCTTTTATGGAGCAAATCAAGCACCAAGCAGAGATTGCTATGGATGAGGCAGATGTTATCGTTTTTGTTGTGTCTGGAAAAGAAGGTATTACAGATGCGGATGAATACGTGGCTCGTATGCTCTACAAGACCCATAAGCCGATTATTCTAGTGGTCAATAAAGTAGATAACCCAGAGATGCGTAATGAAATTTTTGATTTTTATGCGCTGGGCTTGGGTGGCCCTTATCCCGTTTCTTCCGTTCATGGAATTGGCACAGGGGATGTCCTAGATGCCATTGTTGAAAATCTACCGAATGAGGAAGTGGCTGAAAATCCTGATATGATTAAGTTTAGTCTGATTGGCCGTCCTAATGTCGGCAAGTCTAGCTTGATCAATGCCATCCTGGGTGAGGATAGGGTTATTGCCAGTCCTGTTGCTGGTACTACGCGTGACGCCATTGATACGGTCTTTACGGACAGTGAAGGTCAGGAATTTACCATGATCGACACGGCTGGTATGCGCAAGTCAGGCAAGGTCTATGAAAATACAGAGAAGTATTCTGTTATGCGAGCTATGCGAGCGATTGACCGATCTGATGTGGTGCTTATGATGCTCAATGCTGAAGAGGGCATTCGCGAGTATGACAAGCGCATTGCTGGTTTTGCTCATGAAGCTGGTAAAGGAATCATTATCGTTGTGAACAAGTGGGATACGCTGGAAAAAGATAACAAGACCATGCAAAATTGGGAAGCAGATATTCGCGACCAATTTCAGTATCTTTCTTATGCACCGATTGTCTTTGTATCAGCTCTTACCAAGCAGCGTTTGCATAAGCTTCCAGAGATGATTAAAAATATCAGTCAAAGTCAAAATACCCGCATACCGTCTGCAGTGCTCAATGATGTCATCATGGATGCTATCGCAATTAATCCGACGCCAACTGACAAGGGCAAACGCCTCAAGATTTTTTATGCGACTCAAGTAGCAACCAAACCGCCAACCTTTGTCATCTTTGTCAATGAAGAAGAACTCATGCACTTTTCTTACCTTCGTTTCCTAGAAAATCAAATTCGTAAGGCCTTTGTTTTTGAAGGGACACCAATTCATCTTATTGCCAGAAAGCGGAAGTAGGGCGGAGCCAGCTAAACAAGGACTGGCATAAAAATAATAGGAGAAGCACAAGGTGATTAGTTTAATGTACCTATGTGAGAAAGAAATATGAATTGGATGAATGTTTCTAGGGCAGTGCTCATTGGAATTGCAAGTTTAGATTATACGAATATTTACTACGATGATAGACAGTATAAACCATTTGGTTTTCGTTAATGGTTATCACTTTTTAGTCTGATATTTGTAGGAGTTGCACATCTTTTCTTGACTGCCATAACGTTGGGAACCATTTGACTTATGATAACAAAATTCTCTTTCCCTTTACTGGAGATTTGGCTCTTTTTAGTGTTCCTAGTAACACGCACTAAATGCTATAAAAAGCTCAAAGAAAATATTTTTTAAAAGAAAGCAAGAAATAGCTTGCTTTTTTCTTTATGCCGAAAATATGATATAATGAATAGATAAAATAAAGGTGGTACTTATGGCAAAATTGATTCCTGGGAAGATTCGGACAGAAGGGACGACTCTTTATGAAGCAGGGAAAATTGAAATTCTTAAAGTGAAAGATCGGATGATTTACAGCCGAGTTGAAAATCACAATCTGCGATATAGCTTGGACGACGAAGCCATTTTTTGTGCCTGTGATTTTTTTCAAAAAAAGAAATATTGTGCTCATCTCGCAGGATTAGAATATTTTCTAAAAAATGACCCCGAAGGAAAAGTTGTTTTGGCCAATCTGGAAGAAGAACAGACAACTTCTGAGGCAACACAAACAAAGGTCTCTTTTGGCAGTCTTTTTTTGGATAAAATTCTTCTAACAGAAGAAATACCTGTTCGATATGAATTATCGGCAGTTGGGCAAGAAGATGATTATACAGGACAATTTCTGTGGACGTTGCGTATCAGTCGTTTACCCGATGAACGCTCTTATGTTGTTCGAGATATTCGTGCTTTTTTAAAAATTGTTGAAAAAGGCGATTATTATCAAATCGGAAAACACTACTATGAAAAAATGCAATTAGCTGCTTTTGACGAAGCCAGCCAAGAGGTGATTCAGTTTTTACGAGGGCTTGTTTCTTATCAGCAAGATCAAGATGCTTCTTTTATTTTTCCAAATGCAGCTAGACATCTTTATTTTCCATCTAGTCTGTTTGAGGAAGGCTTGAATCGGCTTATGAATTTGCCGCATTTCCGCTTAGAATACAGTCTTTATGACTATGACGAAGTTTTTTTCCAAGATTTACATGCCGAAGTAGGAATTTATGATTTTACAGTAGAGGAAAATTCAGATTATTTTGAACTCACTATTACGGAGCAAAATTATAAAATTCTATACGGTGGTGACTTTATTTTTTATGGAAATCATTTTTACCAATTAACTGAACAGCAAAAGCGTATGATTCAGGTGATGCGAGAATTGCCTGTGGACACCGATCGTAAAAAACGCCTGCAATTTGATACAAGTGATCAAGCGAAACTGGCTTCAGGATTACTAGAATTTCACAAAATCGGCTCTATTCATGCACCAGAAAGTTTGGTGATTCATACTTTCACCCCGTTATTTAATTTTGAGTTGTTAGAGTCTAAAAAAATCAGTCTCAAAATTCAGTTTGATTATGGAACTCGTATAGTCGCCAGTCGTTTGGAGTTAGAGAAATTACCATTTGCTAGTGATTTTCAGTTAGAGCAGAAAGTTTTTCAACAAGCTCTGTCTGCTGGTTTTGAAGCAAATTTTGTAAGCAAGCGTCCTCCGCTGCAGCCACAAGAGCTTTATTCATTCTTCACATCAACTCTTCCTCGTTTCAAACGATTGGGAAAGGTAATTGTATCAGAAAATTTGGCAGCTTTATACCAAGTTGAAAGACCGACAATTTCGATTCAGACAAATGGTGGTTTGCTAGATATCGGTTTTGACTTTACCAGTATTGACCAGGCGGAAGTGGATGATGCTTTAGCAGCTCTTTTTTCGACCAATGATTATTTCATCAGTAAATCTGGCAAGGTGCTCGTTTTTGATGAGGAAACAAAAAGAGTCAGCAAAACCTTACAGGATTTACGAGCTAAAAAAGGAAAAAATGGTATTTTCCAGACACAGCGGATTGCTGCCTATCAGCTATCTGAATTGTTCAAATGCCAAGAAAAAGTGAGCTTTTCAGAAGAGTTTCGCCATTTAGCTTTTGATTTGACGCATCCGGAGGAATTTACACTGCCGCCATTAAAAGTGGAGGCAACTTTGCGTGATTACCAAGAAACTGGTGTCAAGTGGATAAGCATGCTTGACCGTTACGGGTTTGGTGGTATTTTAGCAGATGATATGGGGCTTGGGAAAACACTCCAAACGATAGCCTTTTTAAGTAGCAGGCTAAAAAAGGAAACGAACGTCTTAATTTTGGCGCCGTCTAGTTTGATTTACAATTGGCTGGATGAGTTTGCAAAGTTTGCACCAGATATTGATGCGGCAGTCATCTATGGCTTAAAATCAATAAGAGATAACTTAATTGCAGAAAGCCATCAGGTGATGATTACAAGTTATGCCTCTTTCCGTCAAGATGTTGAAGAATATAGTCAATTGAACTTTGATTATCTCTTTTTAGATGAAGCACAGGTCATGAAAAATGCGCAAACTAAGATTGCTCATCATTTACGAAATTTTGAGGTCAAAAATACTTTTGCTCTTTCTGGAACACCGATTGAAAATAACCTCAGCGAATTATGGTCTATTTTTCAAATTGTTTTGCCAGGATTATTACCTAGCAAAAAGAACTTTTTGAAACTGCCTGCAGAAACTGTTGCTCGTTTTATCAAACCATTTGTCATGCGGCGAAAGAAAGAAGATGTCTTGCAAGAATTGCCAGAACTCATCGAAGTTTCTTATCGCAATGAGCTTGCAGATAGTCAAAAGGCTATCTACCTAGCGCAACTAAAACAAATGCAGGAGCGTGTGCTTACTTCTACAGAGGAAGAACTGAATCGTAGCAAAATGGAAATTTTGTCTGGTTTGATGCGGTTACGTCAAATCTGCGATACTCCCACGCTCTTTATGGAGGACTATCATGGAGATAGTGGCAAACTAGAAAGCCTGCTAGAACTATTAGAGCAGATTCAGACAGGAAGCCACCGTGTGTTAATCTTTTCTCAATTCCGAGGAATGCTAGACATTATCGAAAAAGAATTGAAAAAGATGAAAATGGAGACATTTAAAATTACAGGTTCTACACCAGCAAAAGAGCGGCAAGAAATGACAAATGCTTTTAATAATGGGGAAGGAGACGCCTTTTTAATCTCTTTAAAAGCTGGTGGTGTTGGCTTGAATCTAACTGGTGCTGATACTGTTATCTTAGTAGACCTTTGGTGGAACCCAGCAGTAGAGTCTCAGGCAATTGGTCGAGCTCACCGTATGGGTCAAGAAAGAAATGTAGAAGTATATCGATTGATTACGCGAGGAACGATTGAAGAAAAAATTCAAGAGTTGCAGGAAAGCAAGCGTCATCTCGTATCAACTATCCTAGATGGAACAGAATCCCGTAGCAGCCTAACCGTTGCTGAAATACGAGAAATTCTAGGAATTTCTACAGAAACACTTGAAAAATAGCACCAATAGGTTATAATGAAGTGTTGAAAGGAAATGTGCTCATGAAAGAAAAAACTTTTCCATTGATTTCTGATGATGAGATTATGCTATCAGAAATGCCGCGTATGAACCTTTACGATGAAAGTGATCTTATCAGCAATATTAATGGTGACTATGTTGATAAAAATTATTTAGAATGGGAACCAATTGTAAAGAAAATTGCAGATAGTCAAGTAAAAGAAGGAAAAGCTTACCAAGCAACTTCAGCTATTCCGTCTGCTGAAGTCGCCAAACCTGCCCCAAAAAGCTATGCAGAATTGGCTAGAGAAGAAGCCAGAGCGGATTTAAAAAAGAAACGCTCAGCAGCTTATTTGACTTCAGACTTTATAACTAAAAAACGCTCCCATCCTGCTGTTAATACTGCTAATACAGCTATTTCACATCAACCAACAGCATTTTTCCAAAAGGAAAATGGTAGTGGGTTATCAAAATATAGTCGAAATTTAAAGCAGGATCATTATATTTTAGCAGATATCAAAGTAAATACCTCTTTGCCGAAGGAATCACCCAAAAAATCTAAAAATAATTATGACTTTTTAAAAACAAGTCAAATTTATAACAAAAAAGAATTGCAAAAGCAAAGAGAGCGTCGGATAGCGCAAGAGCTAAATTTAACACGGTTGGAAGAAAAATAATCGAATGTTGACAAAAAGTAAAGACGTTTTGGTGTGAACGCGATTTCACCTATTTAATGTTCTTTGTATTTAAGGAGAAATTATGACAAAAACCTATCATTTTATCGGGATTAAGGGCTCTGGAATGAGTGCCTTAGCATTGATGCTGCATCAAATGGGACATCAAGTTCAAGGAAGCGATGTTGAAAAATACTATTTCACTCAACGTGGCTTAGAACAAGCAGGAATTAAAATCTTGCCTTTTGACGAAAAAAATCTTCAAGCAGATGTAGAAGTTATTGCAGGAAATGCTTTCCGTCCGGATAATAATCTTGAAATTGCCTACGCCGATGCAAATGGCATTTCTTATAAGCGTTACCATGAATTTCTTGGAATCTTTATGCGTAATTTTGTCAGCATGGGGGTGGCGGGTGCACATGGAAAGACATCAACGACTGGCATGTTAGCACACGTTTTGTCAAATATTACAGATACTAGTTATCTCATCGGTGACGGTACGGGACGTGGCTCTGCAAATGCGAAATATTTTGCGTTTGAAGCAGATGAATATGAGCGTCACTTTATGCCTTATCATCCTGAATATTCGATTATTACGAATATTGACTTTGACCACCCAGATTATTTTACCAGCTTAGAAGATGTTTTCAATGCATTTAATGATTATGCTAAACAAGTTAGCAAAGGGGTGTTTGTTTACGGTGAAGACAAGGAGTTGCGTCGGATTACAGCCAATGCTCCTATTTATTATTATGGTTTTAAGGAAGGAAATGACTTTGTCGCTCATGATCTGCTTCGTTCTACGACGGGTTCCAGCTTTAAAGTTTCTTTCCGCGGAAAAGAATTAGGAGAATTCAAGATTCCTAGCTTTGGTCGCCACAATATTATGAATGCAACAGCTGTTATTGGTTTATTGTATACAGCTGGATTTGATTTGACTTTGGTTCGAGAGCATTTGGCTACTTTTGGTGGTGTGAAACGTCGCTTCACTGAAAAAATGGTGAATGGAACGACAATTATTGATGACTTTGCTCATCACCCTACTGAAATCATTGCAACTTTAGATGCAGCTCGCCAGAAATATCCAAGCAAAGAAATCATTGCAATTTTCCAACCCCATACCTTTACTAGGACTATTGCACTTTTGGATGAATTTGCAGAAGCTTTGAATCAAGCAGATGCAGTGTATTTAGCACAGATTTATGGTTCTGCACGTGAAGTGGATCATGGAGATGTCAAAGTAGAAGATTTGGCAGCGAAGATCGTGAAAAAAGCAGACATCATTACCGTTGACAATGTTTCTCCCTTACTAGAACATCCAGATGCAGTTTACGTTTTCATGGGGGCTGGTGATATTCAAACCTATGAATATTCTTTTGAACGCTTATTATCCAATTTGACAAGCAATGTCCAGTAATCTAACTCCTCAAGTCACTCTTCGAGCAGCTATTTTGGAAGATTTGGAAACAATAAAGGCTATCGAACAGGTGAATTTTTCCACAACAGCGGTTGGTGCAGAAACTATTCAAAAATGGATTGCACATGTTCCCATGCTTAATAGCAGAATTAAATGAAAAAATAGCTGGCTACATCGTAGGGTCAGCCGTTTTTTCACGTCATTTAACAGATGAGTTGTTTGAAAAAGTGGCAGAAAATCCAGATTCGGGTGGTTTCATTGCTATTCAAAGTTTGTCTGTTCATCCGGATTTTAAAGGACAGGG
Source organism: Streptococcus sp. AS20 (assembly GCF_000524255.1). NCBI lineage: Bacteria > Bacillati > Bacillota > Bacilli > Lactobacillales > Streptococcaceae > Streptococcus > Streptococcus sp. AS20. Next base: position 29,208 of record NZ_JANS01000017.1, read on the forward strand.
AATTGGAACTCTGCTACTTGCAGCTTTAAAAGAAAAAGCAGTCGTTCAAAATCGACAAGGGATCAATCTAACTTGTCATGATTATTTGATTTCCTATTATGAAATAAATAATTTTAAGAATGAAGGAATTTCAGATTCCGTTCATGCTGGAGTCGTTTGGTATGATATGGTTTGGGATAATCCGTATTTTAAGGAGTAAAAATGAAGATTAGACAAGCAAATTTAGCAGATTTGGATGCTATTACGGCTATTGAGTTGGAGAATTTTGGACCAGAGGAAGCCTTAAGTCGAGAGATTTTAGAAATTCATATTCAAAAATTAACAACAAGTTTCTTAGTCGCTGAACGAGGCGGTCAGATGTTAGGCTACCTAGAGGGACCTGTTCGTCCAGAACGCCATCTAGTAGATCAATCCTTTACTTCAGAAGTAAAAGATTATAGTCATTTACCGAATCATTATATTTCGTTGACCAGTTTATCGATTTCTAAAAATGCGCAAAATATGGGACTAGGTCGTAGCTTGTTGGATGCAATGAAAGAGATTGCTATTCGAGACCAGCGCTTGGGAATCAACTTAACTTGTCATGATTATTTAGTCGGCTATTATGAAAAGCATGGTTTTATCAATGAGGGCCTGTCTCAATCTACCTATGCAGGTGAACTTTGGTATGATATGGTTTGGGAAACGCCTAGTAATTGAGAGACGTATTGATTATTTCGTAGAAAGCCTGAAAGAAAGGCTTTCTCTTATTGCTTTTCTTTTCCTTTTAAGATATAATAGTAGGGATATTGAACAAGGAGGTCAACTATTTGGCTGAAGATTCACAAGAAAAAGAAGGGTTGAGTTTTAAAGAGCAAATTCTGCGAGACTTAGCTAGAGCAAAGGGGACTGAACAACCTACCCCTGTAGAAAAATCTAATGATTTACACGAAAAGTTGGGGCTAGGCCAATCGACACTTCCTTCTATTCAGGAAGAAGAGGAAACACTTGCTTCTGAAATGGATATACCACAGGTGCAAAAAGAAGAAACTAACGAGCCAGAGCCAGCTCCATTAGAAAGTCCTCTTCCAACCATTGAGCAAATAGAAGCCGAAGCGGCAGCTAGGGAAGAGAAAGAGTTTAATACTCATACAACGAAAGTCCCTGTTTCTTACCCAATCAATAAAGCGGTCGAAGAAATCAAGGTTCCAGAAGAATTGGTTCAGCCTGCAGTTTACGGAACAGAGAAAGAAACAAAGCAACTTTCTCGTTCAAATCGGACTTCTCAGATAGTCACTACTAAGAAGCGTCAAAACAAAATCGCAGGAAAAATTGTTAAAACTGTTTTGATATTACTGCTTTTAGGAATTGGAATAACTGGTTTCTTTGCTTATCGTTATGTTGCGTCGGCACTACAACCAGTTGATGCGAAAAATACCAAGTATGTAACGGTTAAGATTCCGACTGGATCGAGCACCAAAGAAATTGGAACGGTCTTGGAAAAAGCTGGTTTGATCAAAAATGCTCAGATTTTTAGCTATTATGCCAAATTTAACAATTATGCAGATTTCCAATCAGGTTATTACAATCTACAAAAGAGTATGAATTTGGATGCAATTGCTAAAAAACTACAGCAAGGTGGAACGGATACTCCGCAAGATCCATCAATGGAAAAATTGACGATTCCAGAGGGATATACGATTGAACAAATTGCAAAAATGATTGCGAAGCTGAAGAAAAATAAATTATCTTCAGAAGCTTTCTTAAAGAAAATACAAGATGATAATTTTATTACTCAGGAAGCTGCGAAATATCCGAAATTATTGGAAAACCTAGCTAAAAAAGAGAGTGGTGTAAAGTATCGCTTAGAGGGCTATCTTTTCCCTGCTACTTACAATGTGACAGATAGTACAACAGCTGAAACTCTCATTGATCAAATGTTAGCTGCAATGGATAAGACTATGTCACGATATTATGATGTTTTAGCAACGAAGAACTTGACGGTGCACGATGTTTTAACAATTGCATCCTTGGTTGAAAAAGAAGGTTCAACAGATCAAGATCGGAAAAATATTGCAAGTGTTTTTTACAACCGTTTGAATCAAAATATGCCTTTACAAAGCAATATTGCAATTCTGTATGCTCAAGGAAAACTTGGACAAAAAACGACCTTATCGGAAGATGCTGCAATTGATACGAATATTGATTCGCCTTACAACGTCTATAAAAACACTGGTTTAATGCCTGGTCCTGTAGATAATCCGAGCCTCTCTGCTATTGAAGCGACAGTTAATCCAGTTAAAACTGATTATCTATATTTCGTAGCTAATACAGAAACAGGCAAAGTTTATTTCGCAACTACCTATGCAGAACATGAGAAAAATGTTCAGGAGCATGTCAATAGTAAATTGACAAAGCCAAGTAGTTCGAATTAAAAGGAGTAGGGCAAAATTGGTACTTCGTAGAACTTGATTTGATTCTCCTTTAGCGCAATGAAAATTAGGTCTGAATAGAATGCAATAAGCATATTTTAGATTGGATGGAGATTGTGCCTTGCAAAGGAATCACACACGATATTAGAAAGTTGGGACATTATTGTCCCAATCTCTTTGTTTAAAAAATAGAAAGAAGAAAATAATGGCAGAAAAAACTTATCCTATGACCCTTGAAGAAAAGGAAAAACTTGAAAAAGAATTAGAAGAACTTAAATTGGTTCGCCGTCCTGAAGTAGTAGAGCGTATTAAAATTGCTCGTTCTTATGGAGATTTATCAGAAAATAGTGAGTATGAAGCAGCCAAAGATGAGCAAGCTTTTGTTGAAGGACAAATATCTAGTCTAGAAACCAAGATTCGTTACGCTGAAATTGTAGACAGCGATGCAGTAGCTCATGATGAAGTCGCTATTGGTAAGACCGTTACGATTCAAGAAGTTGGTGAAACAGACGAAGAAGTCTATATGATTGTTGGCGCAGCTGGAGCAGATGCTTTTGCTGGAAAAGTCTCTAATGAAAGTCCTATTGGACAAGCTCTAATTGGCAAGAAAACAGGTGACACAGCTACAGTTGAAACACCTATTGGTAGTTATGATGTAAAAATCCTAAAAGTCGAAAAAACAGCATAATTAAAAAAAGGAAACGCGCCCCATGGTATCATCACAATCACGGGGCGCGTCTCAGTAAAACATAGAGGAGGGAAACATGTCCCATCAGTCCCAAGTGATTTTAACCAACATGTGTCTAATTGAAGATGATCAGAATCGTATTGTTATGCAGATTCGGGACCCAAAACGGTATTCTTGGTCAGGAGCAGCTCTACCTGGCGGACATATAGAAGAAAAAGAAAGTCTCCACCAAGCAGTTGTGCGTGAAGTATATGAGGAAACGGGATTAACAATCCATCGTCCTAGACTGGTTGGTATGAAACATTGGTATACGGCGGAAGGTATTCGTTATCTGGTCTTTCTTTATCGTACAAATGAATTTTCTGGTCATCTTCATTCGTCAGAAGAAGGTGAAGTTATGTGGGTGGCACGTGAAGAGTTAGACACTCTCGAATTGGCTTATGATTTAAAAAATCTACTACGTATTTTTGATGATAAATCGTTGTCAGAATTATTTTATAGTGAGCGCTTAGAAAATGATTTTGTTCGTGAATTTTGGTAAGTTTATTTTTAAATGAGAATATTCTGTCATTCAAGTTGGTGTTTGAAAAGATGGAGTGTTGTTTCATAGTAGGATGATTTTCTGATTGAACGGCAAGCAAAAAGCTGGAATGATTATCCCAGCTTTTTTTGTTTATCTTGAACGTTGTTTTCCAGCATTACGATTTTTCTTTTTATTTTGTTTTCTATTTTCGATAACGGCCTGTGCTTGAGGGGTTACATCCTTTTTATAAGTAGAATTTTTAATGGCTTTAGGTGGGTTATTTTTGTATTCTTCAGCTACGCGTTTTCTGAGCTGAGGACGAATGTAATGATTGATAATCAATTGTTGAATGATCATAATGAAACCGCCGACTACCCAGTAAAGTGTTACACCTGCTGGAGCTGTGAAAGAAAAGATAACAATCATGAGCGGGCTCATGTACATCATTTTTTTCATTTGTTCTTTTTGAACTTCATCAACACCGACAAGAGTTAAAGCAGACTGGATGAAATACAAAACACCGACGATAGCAGTAAGGAGAATGCTGGCTTTTCCAAGTGGAATACCTAAAAATACGCTGTGTGCAATTCCTTCAGTGTATTGAGCTGAAAAGTACAAAGCCGAGAAGAAAGGCAATTGAATCAATAATGGTAAGCAGCCAATCCCGCCAAACATGCTGACACCATTTTCTTTTTGAGCAGCCATGAGTGCTTGCTGAGCAGCAAGTTTTTCTTCTTGTGTTTCAGCATTTTTCATACGTTCTTGGATAGGCTCAAAAATAGGCTTCAAGTAGTTCATCTTTTCAGATTGATAAGTTGCTTTCCATGATTGATAAAGTCCCAGTGGCAAAATGATCAGCCGCACAATCAGGGTAACAATGATAATAGCAACACCAAAACCTAGCCCCATGTTATTAGCAAAATACTGAATGGCAAGGCTCATTGGTCTTCCAATGATATCCCAGACAAACCCAGCAGGCTTACCATCTTTTACTTGCACACATCCTGAGAGCAGCAGAAGCATAGATAACCCTAATCCTGAGAATAAAATACGATTTAATTTTTTCACGTGTTTGGTTTCCTTTTTCTAAAAAATAATACCTTTCTATTCTACTGTTTTTTTTCTAAATATACAATAGTTCTTAGGACTTAATTTGCAATTTTAAAATCTGAATAGGATTCAAAATTCGTCATTGTAACATCTAAATAGCTGACTTTTGAAAATGGCGTTGGTCCTTTGCGGATTTCTTGGATAAATTTTGCCATAAGGGCAGAGTTTTCTGCTTGTGCCAAAATCTCTACGGTACCATCTTCATTATTCCAGACACGCCCTGTAATGCCACCAATTTCTGTAGCAAGCCTATAGACTCCCCAACGGAATCCGACCCCTTGTACGCGACCTTGCGCAATCATTCTTACTTTTTGCATGCGAGCCTCCTTTTTGTGATATAATATACCTATGAATATTATAACCTCAAAAGCGAATAATGTGGTAAAAAATACTAAAAAATTACTTCAAAAAAAGTATCGGAAGGACTCATACTTAATTGAGGGTTGGCATTTATTTGAAGAAGCAGTAAATGCACAAGCTGAGATTCGACATATCTTTGTTTTAGAAAATTTTTTTGATAAAGTGAAAGATTTTTCTCAAGTTCATGTGGTAACCTCAGAAATTTTGACTGATTTGGCTGATTCGAAAACGCCGCAGGGCATTGTGGCAGAGATTGCATTTGAAAAACAATCTGCTCCTTCATTTCTCAAAGGGAAATATCTCTTTTTAGAAGATGTGCAGGATCCCGGAAATGTAGGAACGATTATCCGAACGGCTGATGCAGCTGGTTATGATGGAGTGTTTATTTCGCAGCATTCGGCAGATATTTACAATCTGAAAACTCTGCGTTCCATGCAAGGCAGTCATTTTCATTTGCCTATTTATCGAGTAAAAACAGCAGATTTTCTTGAGCTTGCCAAACAAATACAATTGCCGGTCTTGGCAACGACACTTTCAAAAGATTCGATGGATTATCGAGAATTAGCACCAATGACAGATTTTGTTCTTGTATTGGGAAATGAAGGGCAAGGAATCAGCCAGCAGATGATGGATAAGGCAGATCAACTGGTTCATATTTCGATGAAAGGACGAGCTGAGAGTTTAAATGTCGCCGTTGCAGCAGGAATTCTCATCTTTTCTTTAAGTTAAAATTTAGAAATATATTTATAATTTGAAGCACATGGAGGTGGTTCTATGCTTTATAAAGAAGATAAAGAGTATATGGAGCATGTTGGACAATTGATTGCTCAACCACGCGTCCAGAAATTAAAAACCATAACACATCACATTTATTCCAACCGTTTGGAACATTCGATTCATGTTAGTTATACGAGTTATAAAATTGCTAAGAAATTAGGTTGGGATGCAAAAAGTACCGCGCGTGGAGGTCTTTTGCACGATATGTTTTATTATGATTGGCGTGAAACGAAATTCAATAAGAGCCATGCTTGGGTACACCCTCGGTTAGCGGTGAGGAATGCACGGAAAGTAACCAAACTAAATAAAGTCGAAGAAGATATCATTCTCAAACACATGTGGGGTGCAACAGTAGCGCCACCGCGGTATAAAGAGGGCTATATTGTCACCATGGTGGATAAATACTGGGCAATCAAGGAAGCAATAGCACCAGTTCGGAAAAAGATTGCTAAAAGAAGACTTTTCCACAGAAAAATGTTAAAATCATAACATATAACAATAAAGGAGAGAGCTTATGAACAATACAATTATTCAAGAAAATAGTGGCATCAATAGTTTTTATGCAAAAGTATACTCTTTAGTTGGAATGGGGATTGGTATTTCTGCTCTTGTATCAGCACTAATGCTGACCATCTTTCAAGATGTGATTTTGTCTGTCATGACAGGAAATACTTGGATTTTTTACTTAGCAATTTTTGCTGAGCTGATCCTTGTCTGGGTAGCTTCGGGCATGTCTGCTAAAAACAATCCAGCTGCATTGCCAACTTTTCTAGTTTATTCGGCTTTAAATGGTTTTACGATTAGTTTAGTGTTGGCTCTTTACACACAAGCAACAGTTTTAGCAGCCTTTGTTACTTCTTCTGCAATGTTTTTTGCGATGGCACTGATTGGCAAATTTACTAAGAAGGATTTGTCTGGTCTAGGCAGAGCTTTTATTGCAGGTCTGATTGGAATTATTATTGCTAGTTTGGTGAATATTTTTCTTAGGAGCTCTGGACTGGATTTCATCATTAGTATTATTAGTGTGATTATCTTTTCTGGCTTGATTGCTTGGGATAATCAACGAATCCGTTATGTCTATGAGCAATCGGGAGGAAATGTAGCAGCTGGTTGGGCAGTTTCATTGGCCTTGAGCTTGTATCTTGATTTTATCAATTTATTCCTAAGTATTCTTCGTATTTTTGGAAGAGATAATTAGGAGTGAAAGAAATATTAATGATTGGAAGTGGGACAAAAATCGGTAACTCGAAGAGTTCGATTTTGTCGTCCCATCCCCGCAACGATGGCTAGGCTTTAAAAAGCTTGATATAAGCGCCTTTAAAGCCAGACAGTAACTGCCGTCTTGCAAATTTTGCTACATAGTTTTAGGAGACTGAGAATTTTTGTCTCAGTCTCTTTTTGTTTATGAAAGAATGAGCTTGTTAGATGTCTTAGCCCATTGACAAGAGTATCGTTTTCTATAGTTTGGACTTTGAAAAATAGACAATTTTTGATATAATAAGAAGATGTAAAAAGGGAAAAGAGGATTACATATTTATGAATTTACTATTAGCTATTTTGTTGATTATTCTTGCTTTTTTTGGTGGCATGGTCGCTGGCATGTATCTTGTCCGCAAACAAATTGAAAAAGAATTTGCAGACAATCCACGTTTGAATATCGATGCTGTCCGTACGATGCTATCCGCAAACGGACAAAAACTAAATGAAGCAAAGGTACAACAAGTGTATCGTCAAATTAAAAATCAACAAAAAGCAGCACTTGAAAATGCTAAAAAGAAAAAATAATCTTTGTTTTATACGATAAATTGATTTTTAAAGAGATAAATGAATGGGGATTTGGGACTTGCACCCAGTCCCTTCTTTAGAAAGAAGAACTTATGGATAATCGACCAATTGGTTTTTTAGACTCAGGCGTGGGCGGTTTGACAGTTGTTCGTGAGTTGATGCGGCAACTTCCACATGAGGAAGTAATTTATATTGGCGATTCTGCACGTGCGCCTTATGGTCCCCGACCTGCAGAGCAGATTCGTGAGTACACATGGCAATTGGTACAATTCCTTTTAACCCAAAATGTCAAAATGATTGTTCTCGCCTGCAATACAGCTACTGCTGTGGTTTGGGAAGACATCAAAGAAAAATTAGATATCCCGGTTTTAGGAGTCATCTTACCAGGAGCTAGTGCAGCAATCAAAGCATCTCAACATGGAACGATTGGCATTATAGGAACGCCAATGACGATTCAATCAGATATTTATCGTCAAAAAATCGAACGTCTCTTACCAGAAGTGAAAGTGACGAGTCTTTCCTGTCCCAAATTTGTACCGCTAGTAGAATCTAATGAACTGTCGTCTAGTATTACGAAAAAAGTGGTGTATGAAAGTTTAATGCCTTTAAAAGGCAAGGTGGATACTTTAGTACTAGGCTGTACTCATTATCCTTTACTAAAACCAATCATTCAAAATGTGATGGGACCAACTGTGAAATTGATTGACAGCGGAGCAGAATGTGTACGGGACATTTCTGTCTTGCTAAACTATTTTGAAATCAATCATAGCAGAGAAGGAAAACTCCCGCAACACTGCTTTTTTACAACAGCTAATGCGAAAAGGTTTGCTGAAATTGCAGAAACGTGGTTAAACAAAAAAATAAATGTGGAGCATGTAACATTATGAGCAATAAAGTTTATGAGTATAAAGATGCTCAAGATTGGTATGTTGGAGAATGGTCTTCCTATGGCGGCGGATTCTATTTTAAAGATGTCATTTCAGAAGAACTTAGTCGAATGGAGGAAGAGCTCCGTCAATTAGTAGTTGAAGGACAGTCTTTTTCTGTTGCAGTGATTCAATATAACTCAATCATGTCTTTTGTTCAATTCGTCTTGCAACTAATCAATGAAAATCAAGCATCACAGTTTCAGGCACAATTTCATAAGGGTGCTATTTTAATCACGGAAAAGGGACAATTAGTTTTAGTGCACTTACCTGAAAAAGGTGTCAAATTAAATGTTTTCTTTTCTCAACAAGAATTGTCAGGTTTGACAGTAGGAGATACGATTTTAATTGCTACTCGTAATGAGGGAAAGACCGCTGAATTCCGCAGAATCTTTGAAAAATTAGGCTATCAGATTGAAAATTTGAATGACTATCCTGATTTACCAGAGGTCGCAGAAACTGGGATGACTTTTGAAGAAAATGCTCGTTTAAAAGCAGAGACTATCTCTAAGCTGACTGGCAAAATGGTATTGGCAGATGATTCAGGCTTAAAAGTAGATGCGTTAGGTGGTCTGCCTGGAGTTTGGTCTGCTCGCTTTGCTGGAAATGATGCGACAGACTTAGAAAATAATGCAAAACTACTACATGAATTGGCAATGGTTTTCGAGTTGAAAGATCGCTCAGCGCAGTTTCATACAACTCTTGTGGTAGCAAGTCCTACTAAAGAAAGTCTAGTCGTGGAGGCTGACTGGGCAGGCTATATTAATTTTGAGCCAAAAGGGGAGAATGGATTTGGCTATGATCCGTTATTTTTAGTAGGTGAAACAGGCAAAACATCTGCAGAATTAACAATGGAAGAAAAGAATGCTCAATCACATCGAGCTCAAGCAGTTCAAAAATTAGTGGAGGTATTTCCAACATGGCAAAACAAACTATCATCGTAATGAGTGATTCTCATGGAGATCGTGCTATTGTAGAAGAGATCAAGACCTATTATCTCGGAAAAGTAGATGCTATTTTTCATAATGGTGATTCTGAGCTGCCAAGTGATGACGAAGTGTGGCAAGGAATTTATGTTGTAGCAGGGAACATGGATTTCTATGGTGGCTATCCAGATCGTTTGGTGACGGATTTAAATGGTACCGTTATTGCACAAACTCATGGTCACCTTCAGCATATCAACTTTGGTTTTCAAAAATTGGATTTATGGGCACAAGAGGTAGATGCGGATATTTGTTTATATGGGCATTTGCATATTCCAGATGCGTGGATGGAAGGAAAAACGCTCTTTTTAAATCCGGGGTCGATCAGTCAACCACGAGGTGTTATTAATGAGCGACTTTATGCCAAGGTAGAGATTACTGATGATGCATTCCATGTAGATTACTATACACGTCAACACGAACTATACTCTCGCCTCTCAAAGGAGTTTTCTCGATGATTGCCAAAGAATTTGAAAATTTTCTCTTACAGCAAGAAGACACTTTTTTAACACCGGCAGAAAACTTGGCTGTCTTGATTGATACCCATAATGCAGACCATGCTATTTTATTACTGAGTCAAATGACATACTCACGAGTACCGGTAGTGACAGATCAGAAAAAGTTTGTGGGTACGATTTCGCTAACAGATATCTTGTCTTATCAAATGCAGCACGAAATCCCTGATGAGGAGTTTATGACAACTGATATTGTGCATATGGCAAAAAAAGATGACCTAACTGTCGGCCCAGATTTTACATTGACAGAAGTACTACATAAATTAGTAGATGAGTCCTTCTTGCCAGTTGTTGATCAGGAAAATACGTTTCAAGGAATTATTACGCGCAAATCTATCTTAAAAGCAGTCAATGCTCTTTTACACAGCTTTGCGAATGAATACGAGATCCATCCAAAATGAAAGAAGAAATAATCACCTTTTTAGAAAGAAAAAATTTATCTGACAATTCAAAAACAGCTTATTTTTATGATTTGGAGCAGTTTATAGATGTGATTCATGCAAAAATTACAGATACTAATCTTCGAATTTATCGAGCTTCTATTGCTGACTTCAAACCTTCTGTTCAAAAGCGAAAGCTATCTGCTGTCAATCAATTTTTGTATTATTTATACAACAAACGATTCATTTCAAATTTTTATCGCCTGGAGTTGCCAAAAGTTGGAATTCCGAAAGAACACGATGCGGAGATTTTGGACTTATCTAATTTTTATGCCGATACAAATCAATATAACGGTCGTTTGATTGCACTTCTCATTTTGGAAATGGGGCTGTTACCAAGTGAAATTTTGCAGTTAAAAGTAGCAGATGTAAATCTAGATTTTCAGATTATTCGCATTGAGAAAGCAGGTCAAAAGCGTATTGTTCCTATTCCAGATCAATTGATTGGAGAACTGGGAACAACTCTGGAAGGGACTTATTTGTTAGAAAAAAATGGGAAAACCTATTCACGGCAATGGGGCTTTCGTCAATTAGAGGCTTTTTTGATTGAAAAAAATCAAGCTACTTTATCTGCTCAGAGTTTGCGAGAGCAATATATTTTACGTCAGCGAGAGAAAGGCGTAGAAATATATGAAATTGCGCGCAATTTAGGTTTGAAAACAATGATGACGTTGGAAAAATATAGATAATGGACATAAAAATTAAAGATTTTGAAGGCCCGTTGGATTTATTACTTCATTTGGTGTCAAGATACCAAATGGATATCTATGATGTGCCGATTACAGAGGTTATTGAGCAGTACTTAGCTTATGTAGCGACCCTTCAAGCTATGAAGTTAGAAGTGACAGGTGAATATATGGTCATGGCGAGTCAGCTCATGTTGATTAAAAGTCGGAAGCTCTTGCCAAAAGTGGCGGATACCGTAGAAACTGAAGAGAATCTGGAGCAAGATTTACTTGCTCAAATCGAAGAATATCGGAAATTCAAATTGTTAGGTGAAAAAATGGCAGAGCAGCATGAAGAACGGGCTCTTTATTATTCCAAACCTAAAATCGAATTGGTATATGAAAATGCTGAGTTACGTCATGACAAAACAACGATTGATTTGTTTCTGGCCTTTTCAAAGTTGATGACACAAAAAAGAGAAGAATTTGCTCAAAATCACACAACCATTGTCAAAGACGAATATAAAATTGAAGACATGATGAATGTAATATGCAATCGTTGCCATTTACAAGAAAAAATTGCTCTTCAAGCAATCTTCTCAGAAACAAAAGATATAAATGAAGTCATTACTCTATTTTTAGCAACATTGGAATTGGTAAAAGTGCAAGAAATTCAAGTGGTGCAGGAAGAAAATTTTGGGAATATTTATCTAATGGGAAAAAGAAATGAGTAAATTAGCAGAGATTGAAGCCTTGCTCTTTGTAGCAGGTGAGGACGGCTTGCGTGTCCGTCAACTAGCAGATCTCCTCTCTATACCGCCTACGGGTGTGATACAGAGTTTGGAGAAATTAGCAGAAAAATATCGAAAAGACGAAGATTCAAGTCTTGCTCTATTAGAGACATCGAATGCTTATAAAATTGTTACCAAACAAGATTTCGCTGACCTTTTGCGGGAATATTCAAGAGCTCCGATCAATCAAAGTTTATCAAGAGCTGCACTTGAAACCTTGTCGATTATTGCTTACAAGCAGCCCATTACAAGAATTGAAGTGGATGAGATTCGTGGTGTCAATTCTAGTGGTGCAATCTCTAAGTTACAGATTTTTGATTTGATTCGCGAAAATGGGAAAAAAGAAGTGCTTGGTCGCCCAAATCTTTATGTGACGACTGATTATTTTTTGGATTATATGGGCATCAATAGTCTAGAAGAATTGCCAGTAGTGGAAGAAACAGAGTTAATAATAGAGGAAAGTCAACTATTTGTTGAAAGGATAGAGGATGAGAATTAATAAATATATTGCCCATGCTGGGATTGCTAGTCGTAGAAAAGCAGAAGAATTGATAAAGCAAGGGCTGGTCACTGTAAACGGACAAGTTATTCGTGAATTGGCAACGACGATCAAGTCTGGAGATCGCGTGGAGGTAAATGGTCAGCCAATTTACAATGAAGAAAAAGTGTACTACCTCTTAAATAAGCCACGTGGTGTTATTTCAAGCGTGACAGATGACAAAGGTCGTCAAACAGTAGTTGATTTGTTACCAAATGTCACAGAACGGATTTATCCAGTAGGGAGGCTTGATTGGGATACGTCAGGTGCCTTAATTTTGACAAATGATGGAGATTTTACAGATGAAATGATTCATCCTCGAAATGAGATTGATAAGGTCTATGTCGCTCGTGTCAAGGGGGTAGCTGATAAAGAGGTCCTTCGACCGTTGACAAAAGGTGTAAAAATTGATGGTAAGAAAACTAAACCAGCTGTTTATGAAATTCTGAAAGTAGATCCGGTTAAGAATCGTTCGATTATCCAGTTGACGATCCATGAAGGGCGAAATCATCAAGTAAAAAAGATGTTTGAGGCTGTTGGTTTGCAAGTAGATAAACTTTCCCGCACGCAATTTGGCCATCTAAATTTAACTGGTCTTCGTCCAGGTGAAGCTCGCCGTCTCAATAAAAAAGAGGTCAGTCAGTTACATAATCTAGCTGTTACAAAGAAAAAATAATGAAAAAAGTCCTTATCGCGCTAATCCATTTTTATCAAAAATTTATCTCACCGGCTTTTCCACCTTCCTGTCGTTATCAGCCAACTTGCTCAAACTACATGATTCAAGCGATAGAAAAACATGGCATCAAGGGTTTGTTGATGGGGATTGCACGTATTTTGCGTTGCCATCCATGGGCGAACGGAGGAGATGATCCTGTACCGGATGATTTTAGCTTGAAACGCAATCACTCAGAAAATAAAGAAACTCACTAGTCTATTGACTGGCGAGTTTTTATTGGATCTAGTTACCGTTTGGACCAAGTTTGTGGCATAAAGAGCAGAATCATCGGGTAAATTTCTAAACGTCCAGCAATCATAGCAAGAGAAAGCAGGAATTTGGAAATTGGACCAAAGATTGCAAAGCTATCTGTTGTACCAAGCATTGGTCCAATGTTGTTGAAACAGCTAAGAACAGCGCTCACCACGGTCATCAAATTATTATTATCTAGACTGACAATGAAAATAAGACTGATGATAATCATCGTATAAAGCACAAGGTATTTTAAGATTTTATGCTGTGTATCTTTGTCAATCACGCTATGGTTGACATGCAGGGTCAGTACACGTTTTGGTGAGAGAGTGGATAAGACTTGATTTTTAGCAATGCGGACTAAGATTAAGCCACGAGCAACTTTTAAACCTCCTGCAGTTGATCCGGCAGAACCTCCTATACACATGAGAATGAGGAGAGTAAATTGAGAAAAGAGTGGCCAAGAGGTAATGTCACCAAGACCAAAACCAGTGGTGGTGATGATATTCGCTACTTGGAAAAGAGAAATTTCTAAAGTCTTAGCTATATTTTGATAAATATGAAAGACATTCAAACAGATGAGAAGAGTAGTTGATGTTACAATAATGAGATAGGTCCGCAATTCTTCATCTCCAAAGAATGCTTTAAATTTTCTCAATAGTAAAAAGTAGTAGAGGTTGAAATTTACTCCAAAAATAAGTACTCCAAAACTAACTAGATACGTAATGAGAGAGCTGTTATAGTGAGCAATACTATCATTGTAAACTGCAAAGCCTCCTGTACCAGCTGTTCCCATGGCGATGATAAAGCTATCAAATAAAGGCATTCCTGCAAGGTAATAGATTACTACAAAAATAGCAAAAAGTGCCAAATAGAGTAAATAGAGAATTTGTGCCGTGTCTTTTAATTTAGAGACAACTTTACCAAAGACAGGACCAGGAACTTCTGCTCGCATCACTTCCAAATGGCTATTTTTATTATTTTCCATGATAGCAAGGGCAAAGACGAGGACTCCCATACCTCCGATTAAGTGGGTGAAACTACGCCAAAAGAGTAGAGAATGTGATAAGACAGAGACATCTGGTAAAATAGAGGCACCTGTTGTTGTAAAGCCTGAACTAATCTCAAAGAAAGCATCTATGAGATGAGGAATTTGTCCTGAAAAAACAAAAGGAAGAGCCCCGAAGAAGGACCAAAGTATCCAGCATAAGGCGACAATTAAAACCCCTTCTTTGGCATAAATATGATGATTTTTGGGCTTAAAAGAACTGCCTAAAAGTCCGACCACCAAGAGGATTCCAATTGTGATGCTAATGGAAAGTAAATTTTGATGAGGCTCGCGATAGATGAAAGCCACAATGAGTGGAACTAGAAGTAGTCCAGCTTCAATGATTAACAACTTGGAGATGAGGAAACGAATCATATTTCTATTCATGGCTTACCTCTCTAACAAATCATATATTTGTGTGATACTTTGAATGAGCGTTGTGACAATGATTTGGTCACCTATTTGAATGTAATCCTCACCCGTCGGGAAAATAGGTTTTCCATTTCGGATAATGGCTGCAATTAAGACACCTTTCTTTAGTTTCAAACTAGAAAGTGGTCTTCCAGTCATTTTATTTTCTTCCTTGATTTGAAATTGCAAGGTTTCAAGTTGTCCATTAGCTAAGTGGTGCATAGCTTGTAAATCAGAATACTGAGCATTCACACGTCCGCGGACAAAGTGCATAATTGTATCCACTGCAATTCTCTTAGGCGTCACAATACTTGAAAATTCCTGACTGTCAATGATTTCAAGTAAACTAGTCCGATTGACTTTCGTGATATTTTTTTGAACCCCCATGCTTTCAAGGAACATAGAAGAAATGATATTTTCTTCGTCTACACCAGTCAGGGTAGCAACTGCATCATAGTGTTGAGCACTTTCTTCTAGTAAAATGTCTTTTGCAGTACCATCACCTTGAACAATATGTAAATGCGGAAATTCTTGACTAAACCATTCAGCATGTTTTGAATTAATTTCAATCACTTTCAGTTTGATTTTGCTATTTTTTAGAATATTGAGTAGGTAATAAGCAATCTTTCCTGCTCCAATGAGCATCAAACTTTTTATAACTTTTGGTCGAACGAAATTATGGAAAAGAATAACATCCACCCGATTTCCAGTGACATAGATTATATCATTCTGCAAAATGGTAATTTCACCATCTGGAATGAGCAATTGATTATCACGTTCAATAGCACAAATCAAGACATTTCCAAATTTCTTCCGAAATTGAGATAAAGTCATCTGACACAGATTACTATTTTGTTTGACTTTAAATGCCATTAAACTGACACGTCCATTTGAAAAATGCTCTACAGAAAGCGCGTTAGGAAATTCGATGATATTTGCAATGTACCGGGCTGCTAGTAGCTCAGGATTAACAATGAGCGAAAAACCAAGAATATTTTTTTCTTTAAAATAAGAATTTGAATATTCTGGATTGCGAGCGCGGACAATCGTTTCTTTTGCCCCCATTTTTTTAGCCAGCACAGACGACACCATATTGACTTCGTCATGCTCTGTCATGGAAATGAAAATATCACAATGCTCTACATTAGCCTGCTCTAAGATTTTAAAATTAGCACCGTTACCGACAATGCCCATAATATCATAACGTTTTGTGATCCGATTGAGTACGGACTCATTTTGCTCGATGAGAATCACATCATGTTTTTCAGCCACAAGTGAACGGCAGAGTGCAGATCCGACCTTACCGCCACCAACGACAATAATTTTCATGTTATACCTCCCAAGTATACTTCTATATCATACTCTTTTTTTGCAAAAATTTCATCATTTTGAAGAAAGAAAAATGTATATTTTGTCCCATTAAAGCGTTCTGATGAAAACGACAAGAGAATTCTTGAAAAAATTGACAAATAATCTAGAAAATATGAAAATTTTAAGCTTTTTTTGTTGACATGTGCAAAGAAAGTGATATACTAAGAAAGTACCTTCATTGATTTACCTCAAACCTGTTGTGATGTAAGTTAATGATGCCTTAACCACGCTGTTTGCTGAGCTTGACTCCGAGCAGTGTGGCTATTTTTTTATAGTAGTAATGAAATCAGGAATGAAAAATTATGATATGTAAAAACCACATTGTTCTTTTTGAACCGCAAATCCCACAGAATACGGGTAATATTGCTCGGACTTGCGCAGCAACGAATTCACCGCTTCACATCATTTTACCAATGGGATTCCCGATTGATGATCGCAAGATGAAACGAGCAGGTTTGGACTATTGGGATAAGCTGGATATTACTTATTATGACAATTTAGAAGAGTTTATGAGTAAAATGGATGGACATCTCTATTTGATTTCTAAATTTGCGGAGAAGATTTATGCAGCAGAAAATTTTACAACCGCTGGAAATCATTATTTTATGTTTGGGCGTGAGGATAAAGGATTGCCAGAGGATTTTATGCGTGCTCATTCTGAAAAAGCCCTGCGTATTCCGATGAACGATGAGCATGTCAGAAGTCTGAATTTGTCAAATACAGTTTGTATGATGGTGTATGAAGCCCTGCGGCAGCAAGATTTTACAGGATTAGATCTAGTACACGAATACGAACATGACAAATTAAAATAATGGTGTCAGAATAATTTTTGTATATCAGATAAAACGCTTGCTCTTGCAGGCTTTTTTTGTTATGATTAAAGGGTCTTCAGGGCAGGGTGAAATTCCCGACCGGCGGTAATTTTCAGTCGTTGATAATCTGTTACTTTTTATGAAATGTTATAATTTCTTGATATAGCTTTGAAGTGTAACATACTCTAAAAATAAAAGCCTTGTCAACTAAATAAACTGTTTTAAGTCCGCGAGCATGAGCTGATGTGGTGTAATTCCACAACCGACAGTACAGTCTGGATGGGAGAAGACGAAAGGCAGGGGAGAAGTCCCAAGACTGTGGCTTTTAATTTTATTTAAGGAGACTTCCTTATACTATCATAAAGGTTTCACTGACTGGGATAAGTTATTCTTCAGCAAGCCTTTCCAGCTTCTCTAATTTAATAAAATTGGAGGAACCTGTTATGACACATACACGCAAAATGGCTATTATTGCCATTCTTTCAGCTATCTCATTTTTGCTGATGTTCTTTGATTTCCCGATTTTGCCGGGAGCCAGCTTTTTGAAGTTGGATTTTAGTATTTTACCAATTCTATTGGGATTAGTGGTACTGAATCTGAGAGGAGCTTTAAGCATTTTACTGGTTCGTTCAGTGCTCAAACTTCTACTGAACAACCAAGGGGTCAATACCTACATTGGTTTGCCGATGAATATCATTGCAGTTGCTGTTTTCGTAATCGCTTTTGCGCTTATTTGGAAAAAAGAACAGACAATCGTTCGTTTTCTGATTGCTTCTGTGGTGGGAACACTGGGATTGACTGTGGCAATGCTTCTTTTGAATTATATCTATGCAATTCCGCTATATGCAACGTTTGCTAATTTTGATATTTCAAAGATTCTTGGTGTAGCAAATTATCTGTTTGCGATGGTCATTCCATTTAATCTATTGGAAGGTGTAGTTTTTGCAATTGCCTTTTGGGTCATTAACTTGCTTTTAAAACCGATTTTAATTAAATATGAAAAATAAACAAACTTTTTTAACCAAGGGCTCTTTTGCCCTTTTACTTTTTGTGATTCTAGGCTATGTTGTCAAGTTTCATCCTAATTATTTAAAAGACTTTGATAGTCTGATTCAGATAACTTTACGTGGAGATTTGCCACATACTTTGACATTTTTCTTTTCTAGCGTAACGAGTCTGATTAATACGCCCGTTATTATGACCTGGGTCGCAGTTTTGGCTGGTTTTTTCCTTTATAAGAAATGGTGGAGTGAGGCTATTCTTTTAATTGGGAATCTTGCCTTGACGGGGATTTTAGTTGCTTTTTTGAAAAATATCTATCAACATTCGCGTCCTGCTATTCAACATTTGGTAGAAGAAGGTGGATTTTCTTTTCCGAGTGGGCATGCCTTGGCTTCTACACTAATCTTTGGTACGCTGTTGATTATCGTTAGTCAACGAATAAAATCAGTGCAGACGAAGCGTATCTTGCAAAGTTTGATGATTGTGATGATTTTTATCATTATGACGTCACGTGTGTATCTGGGAGTACATTATCCGACAGATGTGTTGGGAAGCTTTCTCTTAGGTCTAGGAATTTTGCATGTTGAATTTCCTTATTATGATAAGTTGCGTTTTCAATGGCGTTTCAAAGGAAAACAAAAATAGCATTGCTACAAGGAAAAAGATGATGCAAAAAGTGTTAAATGACAAGTTAGTACATCAAATTTTATCAGTTGTGTCCTGTATTCCCTTGGGGAGCGTAGCGACATATGGGCAAATTGCGCAGTTGATTGGGCGAGAAAGAAATGCTCGTTTGGTAGGTCGCGTCCTGTCTCAGGCTGGACTTTATGGGAAGTATCCTTGCCATCGTGTGGTTAATTCCGCAGGACGCTTAGCGCCAGCGTGGGAGGAGCAGAGACATCTCCTTTGGGCCGAAGGAGTGACTTTTAAAACGAATGGCTGTGTGGATTTAAAAAAACACCAATGGAAGCCAACGGATATTAGTAAAGTGTAAATGGAACTCCGAGCGCGAGTTCTGTTTTATTTTGTGGTACAATGAAAGTTATGAAACCTTATAATTCTTTGAATGCTTATTATCGAAAACTATTTGGAGAGAAGACTTTTAAAGTTCCGATTGATGCGGGATTTGATTGTCCCAATCGAGATGGAACGGTTGCTCACGGTGGCTGTACTTTTTGTACGGTGTCAGGTTCTGGTGATGCGATTGTAGCTCCTGAAGCACCGATTCGTGAACAATTTTATAAAGAAATTGCCTTCATGCATCGAAAGTGGCCTGAAGTCAAAAAATATCTAGTTTATTTTCAAAATTTCACCAATACCCACGATAAGGTAGAAGTTATTCGTGAGCGTTATGAACAGGCCATCAATGAGCCAGGGGTTGTAGGTATCAATATCGGTACCAGACCAGATTGCCTGCCTGATGAGACGATTGCCTATCTAGCAGAATTATCTGAACGTATGCATGTGACGGTAGAGTTGGGCCTGCAGACGACTTATGAAACTACTTCGCAATTGATTAACCGCGCACATTCATATGAATTATACGTTGAAACGGTTCAACGGCTGCGGAAATTTCCAAAAATCGAGATAGTTTCCCACTTAATCAATGGTTTGCCTGGTGAAAGCCATGAGATGATGATAGAAAATGTTCGCCGCTGTGTGACAGACAATGATATTCAGGGGATTAAATTACATCTTTTGCATTTAATGACTAACACACGGATGCAACGAGATTATCATGAAGGACGCTTGCAGTTGCTTAGCCAAGATGAGTATGTTGCTATTATCTGTGATCAATTAGAAATAATCCCTGAACATATCGTCATTCATCGAATTACAGGAGATGCGCCACGGGACATGCTCATTGGACCCATGTGGAGTCTCAAAAAGTGGGAAGTGCTAAATGCGATTGAGCAAGAAATGAAACGTCGTGGTAGCGTGCAAGGTTGTAGGGCAAAGGAGCAAAGATATACATGTTGAGACCGTTGGAGATGGCACATGCCTTTTTATCAGAAATCATAACCAAAGAAGATATAGTCGTAGATGCTACTATGGGAAATGGATATGATACTCTTTTCTTGGCACAATTAGCTAAAAAAGTCTATGCTTTTGATATTCAAGAACAAGCTATTAAGCAAACCACTAAGCGCTTGGTAGAAGCTAAAGTAGACAATGTTGAATTGCTTTTAACAGGTCACGAAAATGTGGATCAATACATTGAAACTATTAAAGCAGCTATTTTTAATTTGGGCTATCTTCCATCGGCAGATAAGTCGGTGATTACCCAGCCATATACAACTATACAGGCCTTGGAAAAATTATGTCAGCGTTTAGAAGCTGGCGGTCGGATTGCGGTCATGATTTACTATGGGCATATAGGTGGTGATGTGGAGCGAGATGCAGTTTTGGATTTTGTTGGTCAGTTGCCACAGCAGGAATTTACAGTCGCTCTTTATAAAACTATCAATCAAATCAATCAACCGCCTTTTTTGGTAATGATTGAGAAATTTAATTCGTAATTAACTCAGTCAGAATAGCGTAAAGCCTAGTTAGGCTGAAAAATATTACATATACCCCTGCTGCTAGTTGATTTTGCTTCACAAAAAAGCCCATTTGGTGTACACTGCAAGTGAAGAAAAAAGCAGAGAGGTAAACCAAATGGACACTTTCCATTATATACACCGAATCGTCATCCTCTTCAACTCAGTATGCCACAGCTTCGTGAAGTCTGATGTGACTTATATCAAAAGATCGCTCCTAATGAGCTGGTTCATCGTAAGAATGTAGAGCAATACAAGGTTTCAGATGTTTCTGTTTTGT